>CAZNQY010000001.1:0-50622 GCA_964575635.1 uncultured Saccharimonas sp. (SeqCode)
ATTGTATATGCTTCTTGTGTAGAGCCAATTTTTGCATGTGATAGAGTTTCTTTTCCTTGTGGTGAAATTATCCAGTAAAAAAGCCATTTTGGACTAATATTTTTGTATTTACGAAACCAAGTTAAATTTCCATCTTTGAAATAAAACTTTAAATCTTTTTCTACCAAATATGGATTTCCAAGGGTTCCAACTGATGTTAGTAAAATATCGTTTTCTTCTGGCACTCCAAAATTATTCTTGATTTCATTATATTTTTCTTCTGTGATAAATAATTCTGTTGAAATCTCATTTCCATTAAATTTTTCAGTTACTTCTTTTCCTCTAAAAAATGGAATACCTGAAGTCTGATATTCATTTGCAAAAATTCTCTTTGAAGAAGTTATCTCGCAAACCTCCCCCAAAGTCGTCTCCACCCAATCACTCGGAGGGAAGCTTGAAGAACTTGCTGTATGTGAATTATTGTCAGTCATATTTTTTGTTCCTTACATATTAAAACCGATTTTTGCCAATTGTTTTTTGATCTCTGCATTCATCACTTCTTCTTTGGCAAATTGTTCTTTGAGAGTGCTTGTGAGTTTTTGCATTTTCTCTTCAAAAGGCACTCCGTCATCTATCGCATCGGTAATCCCCACATAACGACCAGGAGTCAGCACAAAACCATGTTTTTCTACTTCATCTCTTTGTGCAGATTTACAAAAACCTTTGATGTCCTCATATTGTTCAGGATGTTTTCTCCAGTTGTGATAAGTTTCAGAGATTTTATCCATATCATCATCAGTAAATTCTCTATGCACGCGGTCTTTTAAAAAACCCATTTCTGAAGCGTCAATAAATAAAACTTCATTTTTTCTGGCTAGCCTCTCACGACGTAAAAACCAAATACAAGCCGGAATTCCCGTGTTGTAAAAAAGTTGCTTTGGTAAAGCTACGATACATTCAACCAAGCCGTTCTCTATCAATTTTTTTCTAATATCGCCTTCTCCAGAAGCATTAGAGCTCAAACTGCCGTTTGCAAGAACTGTTGCCATCACTCCGTTAGGTGCGAGATGATAGAGCATATGTTGCATCCATCCAAAGTTAGCGTTGCCAGCAGGTGGCACTCCATATTTCCATCTGGCGTCATCTTGCAAAATATCCCGTCCCCAATCAGATTGATTAAACGGAGGATTAGCAATAACAAAGTCCGCCTTTAAATCAGGGTGAGCATCTTTTAGGAAACTACCTTCGGTGTTCCAAGTCACAAACTTTGAATTAATATTGCGGATCGCCAAGTTCATTTTGGATAATTTCCAAGTAGTTTGATTAGACTCTTGTCCATAAATCGTTATGTCTTTTATATTGCCTTGATGCTCCTGAACGAATTTTTCGCTCATAACGAACATACCGCCAGACCCACAAGCGGGGTCATAGACACGACCTTTGTATGGTTCAATCATCTCGACCATCAGTTTTACGATAGATTTTGGTGTATAAAATTGCCCACCTTTTTTACCTTCGGCATTGGCAAATTCACCCAAAAAATATTCATAGACACGACCAAAAAGATCTTTGGAATTTTCACTCGTCGCTTTTAGTTCTGTATTTGAGATTAAATCAATTAACTGACCAAGTGATGTCTTGTCAAGGTTAGGCTTTCCAAAAACTTTAGGTAATACGTTGCGAAGATCAGGATTTTCTTTCTCGATTGATTCCATCGCATCATCAAGTTCTTGTCCAATAGTTGGCAGCTTCGCTTTTTCTTGTATATTTTTCCACCTAGCTTTTTCGGGCACAAAAAAAATATTCTCTGCGACGTATTCATCTCTATCTTCTGGATCTGAAAATTCATCTGCTGCTAGTTTGTCATAAAGTTCAGCAAAACTTTCAGAAATATACTTCAGAAAAATAAGTCCCAAAGCTACGTTTTTATATTCTGCCGCATCAATGTTTTTGCGTAGTTTGTCGGCTGCTTTAAAAAGCTGTGCCTCAAAATTTCCATTCTGCTCTTTTGACATATTTTCATCCTTATTGGCAATATTTACCTTAAGTATAGATCATTTGTACTCTTATTGCACATATGGTGTGATATACAGATAAATATGTTCACGATTTTGTTCAAGGAGAGAACATGGTGTCGCTTCGATTCTCCATTCGTTTGCAAAAAATGTAATTATAGAACAGGATATCGGCCTTCGGCCTTCTCCGTTCATTCACAAAAAA
Organism: uncultured Saccharimonas sp. (SeqCode); assembly: GCA_964575635.1. Taxonomy (GTDB): domain Bacteria; phylum Patescibacteriota; class Saccharimonadia; order Saccharimonadales; family Saccharimonadaceae; genus UBA1547. The sequence goes on from CAZNQY010000001.1 coordinate 2,200, forward strand.
ATGTAAACACTTTTTCGTTTCATTCACTACACCGAACCCGCAGTTATTTTCGTCTTTGACGAAAAACCGCAGGTTCGAATTCTGTAATCGCAGACAAATAAAATAACGACCAAAAGGTCGTAATTTTATTTGGCGGAGAGAACAGGATTCGAACCTGCGGTAACATTGCTGCCACACACGCTTTCCAAGCGTGCGCCTTCAACCACTCGGCCATCTCTCCAATATTACTAGGTTAGTATAACCCAAAAGGTCTCAAATATACACGCTAGGTCCAAGCGTGGTCACCTTTGGCGACCCCGAAACTTCACGATTGAAAAAATAGTTTTCATCGGAAGGTTTCCTTGCGAATTGCCACTGGCAATTCTCACCTTCAACCACTCGGCCATCTCTCCAGGATATGGATCCATTATAACATCCAAGTAAACAACGATGATGAATATCTTATGTTCTTTCTTTCCGTAAAGAACCAAAGACGTACTACTTTTTGAGCCGCAAAAAGTAGTCAAAAACTCTTGGGGCGGCTTCGAATACGCAGCTTAAAGCCATTCAATATTCTCTTTGGTGTCTGCGTAACTCGACTTCGTCTCAAACATACTCGACACGCAACGAGTATATTAAATGTCTTTATCTGGTATTCTGCAGATGCCCCAAACCCCCTAGACTGACTTGCATATAGATATTCGAGATTTAATAGTACTACCGAAACATAAAATAACTGTTTATCTAACGTCCACGCATAGGGTACCTGCGACCCCGGGTCTGGGTAATCTGCAAGAATCCGGTATTAAAAACTGAAGCGAATTCCTGGTGAGTCGAGTATGTTTGAGCGGCGCGAGTTACGCAGGCTCCAAAGAATGAGATTTAGTTTTTAGACCGCGATTCTGAAGCCTACCCAGTGATTTTGTTTCTTTTGTCATCAAAAGAAAGACATAAGTTGTCATTTTAACTCCACCGCATAAGTTGCGAAAATAGAGCGGAAACACCATAATAAACCACGATGATAAAAGAAAGCGCCATCCCAGTAATCAAACTCGTAAATCTTCACAAGAGATATGGTGTTGGTGATGCCGAAACTTTTGCACTTAATAATATCAACCTGACTATCGAAAAGGGCGAATTCGTCGCAATTATGGGCCCAAGTGGCTGTGGCAAAACTACTCTCTTGAATATCCTAGGAATACTCGACCATAACATCGACGGCGAATATGAGTTGGATGGCAAAGCGGTTTCGGCTATGTCCAGGCGCCGACAAGCTAGAATCCGCAGTCGTCAAATCGGCTTTATATTCCAGAACTTCAACCTAATTCCCCGACTTAGCGTTATCGAAAACGTTGCCTTGCCACTTATCTATAAAGGCATTCACAAAACCAAACGATTGATAATGGCTAGCGAAATGCTCAAAAACTTTCACCTGAACGAGCGCGAGTACTACATGCCCTATCAATTATCTGGCGGACAAGTTCAGCGCGTAGCTATCGCCAGAGCTTTAGTTAATCAACCATCAATAATTTTGGCCGACGAGCCAACTGGCAACCTGGATTCGCACGCCAGCCATATCATTATGGAAGAATTATCCGATTTACACGAACGTGGCAATACGATAATTATGGTTACTCATAACCCAGCGCTTACCACCTACGCCAGTCGTGTGATTACGATGATCGATGGTCAAATTGATACCGATACTAAATTTCCAGCAGTGCCAGAAGATGAACTTGCCAAAATACCACTTGGCGACATGCCGATAATTCACAAATCTAAAAAACGCAAATCAAAAAAGAGGAAGAAATAATGCGGTTCTTATTAATAAATCACCTACAAAACGCCAGAGACTCACTACATAGTAGTCGAATTCGTAGCGCCCTTACGATGCTTGGCGTGACAATAGGTGTTGCAAGTGTCACAACGATACTTGCTCTCGGCTCTGGTGCTACGACAATAATCAGCTCGCAAATCAAAAAACTTGGCGACAATATGATCATCGTCAGACCAGGACAAGATTCTGTGCTAATTAATGGCAATATTACCCAAATCCAACCCGGCCACGGCTATATGACCAGTACACTTACTGAATCAGACATCACTTATATAAAAAACACCGATAATGTCAAAGAAATCGCTCCAATAATGCTCTTGAGCGGCTCAATTAAGGGTGACTCGACAGCACCAAAGTCATCAACGATCATCGCCACTACACCAGAATTTTTTTCGATCAACCAATTAAAAATCAAAGATGGACAAGCCCTGGACGATAAAGTCGCAAAAAATACAGCTGTAATTGGCGTGCAGTTATCAATTAATATTTTTGGTACAGAAATCCCAATCGGTAGAACGATTAGCATCAAGGGCAAGCAATTCACCGTAATCGGCATCATGAATCACATTAATAGTCCAATTAACTATAATGCCACCGACTTTAATAACAGCGTAGTCATTAACTACGAGAGTGGTAAAGAAATCAACAATAATTCACCGCAAATACAACAATTCAATATAGTTGTAAACAACACAACTAACCTATCCCAAACTGCGGAGTTGTTGAAAAAAGTTATCAAAACCAATCACAATGGCGAAGAAGATTTCTCGGTGTTAATAAAAGATCAAATATCAAAACCAACAAATCAGATGCTCGAATTAATCACAGGATTATCAACATCAATAGCTGCCATATCGTTAATTGTCGGTGGCATAGGCATTATGAATATTATGTTAGTAACAGTAGTCGAACGAACCAGAGAGATTGGCATTCGAAAAGCCCTAGGTGCTAGCAATTTTGATATCTTGTATCAGTTCTTGATTGAATCACTTGCGATTAGTATTTGCGGTGGAATATTTGGATTCGCATTCGGTTGTTTGACAGCATTCATAATTGGCACAAACCTGGCATTCCTGCCAATAATAACTTGGCAAAATGCTCTTGTTGCTTTTATTATATCGATATTAACAGGCCTTGTATCAGGAGTTTATCCAGCAGCTCGTGCCGCCAGAAAAGACCCTATCGAATCACTTTATCAATATCGTTAAACTGTCGTCACATTTACAATAGATCAATATTGTGTTACAATAATATTATAAGCTATCGATAGCTTTGTACTTTATTATTACAAAAAATAAGCTATCGAATCTAAAATCATAGCCAAGCGGGCTAAAAACGTGGTGATAATATGAACAGCGATATTAATAAGATCGCAAGCTATCTTGGCGTAAACCCACTCTTGGTGGCAAGAGAAATGGTCGAACCAAAAATTCTTGTTGGCAAAATTAGTACATTGAGCGCTGCATTAAATGTTTATGAAAATTCCGTCAAAGGAACGGAACTTGCTGAAGAGATTGAGCAAAAAATAACACAAATTGGTGAGCAATTGTTAAAAGTAGCAAATTTCGAAGAAGTTCACAGGATATGGCACATAGCACCCGAAAATAGCCGATTGCAAGAATTGGCAGATGAGCGAATGGCTCAAATGTACAAAGCTAAATTGGAGATCTCCAATATCGAAGAAGCAGAAAAGATTTCAATATTAGCCCCAGAAGGTTGCAAACTCAAAAAACAAGCATGCCATAAGATCATTGAACTTAAAAAGCAAAGTCTTTTGAGTGCTGATTATGAAACTGCTAGGATGATTTGGGAAGGTGAAACCGATAAGAAACTTCGCGAGATAGCCACAACAAGAATGACGGAGCTGAAAAACAAAGAGCTATCCAGTGCAACTTACGAAGAAGCAGCCGACATAAAGCGCGCAGCATTTTTCATGAAAAATAAGCCCCTCGAAAATCTTGCAATAGCAAAAATGATTGAACTTGTTAAACGGGATCAAAATGGTTTTACTTTCGAGGAAGCTAGGACAATTTGGGATGATGCGGTAAATAACGAGGAGTTGCGCACACTTGCTCTTGAGATAATGAACACAGCTGGAGAACTTGCTCTCGAGTCCATAGTGATCAATAATATCAAAAACATCTGGAAATACGCGCCCTACCCGCAAGCTGCCGAGCTTCGCAAAAAAGCGCTTAACAGACTTCTTCAGCTTATTTAATTTGTAATTTACTTGTCGCTCTTTTGATAGGGCGACTTTTAATTTGCCAGATATAAATTTGCTTTAATCAAAGTGTTTATGCTAAAGTATTATTAAATTACATAACAAATAATACAGGGGTGGGCTATGGATATTCAATCTCAAACAACAAAACCAATCAACGACGACCAAGAATTAGCACAAGTGCTTGCGGGCGTAACCGGCAACATGAGTTTCGAGCCAATTCCTGCGCCAAAACAATCTACTGTCGCACCAGATCCAAAACTATCTTCTGATTTAGATAATATCTCTTTGCCTACTCCTACTATTGCTCCTATGCAAGAAGTTACGAATAAAACAACCAAACCTGAAATTAATGGCGACCTTGATGACATAAAAAAAGAAGCTCTTTTAATGCTTCGACCGCTACTTGATAAGGTTAACACAACACCCGAAGAAAAGTTTGATATTTATCTGCTACTTCTTCGCAGTACCGACGATAAATCACTCATTGATCCTGCTTATAAATGTGCCCAAACTATCGCTGATGAGTCTAGGCGCGCCCAGGCTCTACTCGATATCGTTCGAGAAATCGACTTTTTATCCAATCAGGAAAAAATCTAACATATAAAATCCCGCCAAACTAGGCGGGTTTTTATTAATATCGTCCAATTTTTCGACGTACAAACACCTTTAAGCGCATAAAATACGCCTGTTTCATTGCAGCCATAATTATCATCAAAACCTTTTTTGATCGTAGCCGTTCAAAGAATAATTGGTGTTCTTTGCTTAGTCCATCGAGCAAAATTCTTGATGCCACCGCATTCACGTCATCACTATTAACAATTTCTTTTATGTATCGGAATTTTGCCAAAAAACTTTTTTTAACACGGTAATAATATTCTTCGGTGATAATACTGCGAATATTGTACATAAAGTAATAATCAATCTGCGTCGATAAATCAAAAACGTCGAGTCTGGATTGATTCATAATCCTAAGGCTCTCGATCAAAAGTCGTGCGTTTTCAAATTGATTCTGATAATACGACCTAGTGATCGAGATATTATTATCCCGATAATGATACAAGAATTTTTCATCAAGCACATTCACAAGATCCGCATCCAAAAAACAAGCAAATGTCGTCAGGCCATCCTCGCCTATCCTGACTCTTTTATCGATATTCATAATATTTGGAGTAATTAATTCACGGCGGAACAATTTATTCCACATTGCTGCATAGATACCGAAGTAAAAAAATCGACCGGAATATAACATTTTTGGATATACATTCTCGATCAAGCCTTTTTTGTCATAAGACCCAGCCTTTATCGACTGCCTGACTGGCGATTGATGATTTGTATAATTGAAATAACCGTCAAAAGTCACAATATCGGCATTATTTGATTTTGCCGATTCGATCATAACTTGAAGTGCATTCAGCTCAAGCCAATCATCGCTATCAAAAACTAAAACATATTCACCGCTGGCCGCAGCAATTCCAGCTTGGCGTGCGGTTGTTTGACCACCATTTTCTTTGTGAATTACCTGAACGCGCGCATCTTTAAGCGCATAGTCATCACAGATTTTTGGACAATTATCTGGCGATCCGTCATTGACTAAAATCAATTCAAAATCGGCAAAAGTTTGGCTCAAAATACTATCGACACATTGATTTATATATTTTTCTGTTTTATAAACTGGAACAACAACACTTATCGCAGGATTTTTCACGCGTCGGCACTTTCATTTATTTATTAAAGTCAGTATAACACAAGAAAACTCGCTACTATCGAGCGAGTTTTCTTATTCAATTTAGTAATCCATGCCGCCCATACCAGGCATCGCTTTAACCTCTGGTTCTGGAATATCCACCACTAACGCCCCCATTGTCGCAGCAGTTGATGCGATTGAAACAGCATTCATAACAGCTTCTTTGACGACCCGCGTTGGATCAATTACGCCAGCTTTTTTGACATCAACCAAGCCTTTTTCAGGACTATTTACGTTAATACCAAAACCAGGCTTAGCTGCTTCAACTTGAGCAAGTAAAGCTTCACTATTCAACCCAGCATTCGCTGTAACCTGCAAGAAAGGCTGTTTGAGCGCATTCTTTAATATCTGGCGTCCAGCATTGATCGAATCACTACCGTCAGCCTTGAGCCCTGCAGACAAGTTTACGAGTGTTACGCCACCACCTGGCACAATTCCTTCATCAAGAGCAGCTTTAGTTGCAGCCACAGCATCGTCAACACGGAATTTCTTTTCCTCGATCTCAGTCTCGGTTGTTCCGCCTACTTTAATGACTGCGACTTTACCACTAAGTGACGCTGCGCGACCAATGTAATAATCTTTGTCGTAGTTATTTTTGGCATTTTCAGCGAAAGTTCTAATTTCATCAATACGATTTTTAATATCAGATACCCTACCTGCGCCTTCAATAATAGTTGTCGTGCTTTTACCAACGATAACCTTGCGTGCTGTGCCAACTACGTCAATCTCGACATTTTCGAAATTCAAGCCTAAATCAGATGTAATTACGGTTGCGCCAGTCAAAATCGCAATATCGTTCAAGACTTCCTTGCGTCGATCACCAAATGATGGAGCTTTGACAGCAACGGTATTGAATACTCCTTTTAGTTTATTCAAAACCAAAATGCTCAGCGCTTCTCCGTCAACTTCGTCGGCAATCAAGACAACGTCTTTTTTGCCAGCCATCGCCAACTTTTCAAGTAACGGTAAGAATTCTTGGACGCTATTAATTTTTTTATCGGTAATAATAATTGCCGGTTTTTCATAAACCGCTTCTTGTCGATTAACATCAGTTACAAAGAACTGACTGACAAATCCGCGATCAAAGGTGTAACCTTCAACAACTTCAGATTCCAAATCTAAACCTTGGCTAGCTTCGACTGTCACAACGCCATCTTTGCCAATTTTTGCGATTACATCAGCAATTAATTTACCGATTACAGAATCGCCAGCGCTAATCGTAGCCACTTCCGCAACACGATCGGGCTTGCCTTCAATATTTTCACTCATCTTGTCCAGCGCAGTCACTAATTCAGCACCAGCCGCTTCAATACCTTTACGAAGTTCCATTGGGTTATGACCTGCTGCAATCAAACGACTTGCTTCTTTTAGGATACTATAGGTCAAGATCGTAACGGTCGTCGTACCATCGCCCGCAACTTTGTTTAATTTAGTTGCAGCTTGTTTTATCAACTCTGCGCCAACTTTATATCCCAATGTTTCGTCGTCAACTTCTGGCAAAGTAATTGACTCAGCCACAGTAACACCGTCATGAGTAATTATTGGGCCGCCGTAACCTTTGGCGATCATTACATTGCGGCCTTTTGGACCATAAGTAACTTTTACTGCATCATAAAGAGCCTTTGCACCGCCCAAGATTCGAGCCCTTGCATCATCATCATAAAAAATCTTTTTAGTCATAAATTCTCCTAACTAGGCAATTGTTGCCAATACGTCATCTTCTTTTACGATTAAATATTCAGTTGCGTCAATTTTTAGATCGGTCGTTGTATATTCTTTATACACAATTCTATCGCCAACCTTAACATTTTTAACACTATCGCCTACCGCTAACACCTTAGCGATTGTTGATTTTTCTTTTGCCGCACTTTCAGTCAAAAATAACCCAGAGGTGGTTTTGGTCTCGGCAACTTCGCGCACAGCCAATATCCTATCCGCTAGGGGTTTTATTGGTATACTCATTTAAGTTCTTCCTCCTTTAAATTATTTATACAAATACTATTTTAACCAAAAAAATTAGCACTTGCAAGGCGCGAGTGCTAATTTATATATCATAATCTGTTATTTTTTAATAATCTTTTTGACGGACGTTAGTGTTCTCTTAATATGATATTTTGGTTTAGAAATCGGAATCTCCCAAGCCCCAGCGTATTGAATCACTTCACCGCCAAAAGTCTTTTTAAAAGCCGTAAAACCACTTTTTTCGTCAATTTTATCGTCGCTCTCGGATATGCCGTACAGATCAAAGTATTTTCTACCCGATCGTTTAGCGTCAATTATCATATAGCTGATTAGCGGCGCATTCGCCTGAATACTCTTGTCACTCAAATCACGACCTACTTGCGCATAATAGCGAGTATCGTCATCGTCATAAGTCAGAGTTATTACTTCCACCTTGCCGTCGCGCCTAGCGGCAAACAAGTTAGCATTGCCGTTTTTGATCAATTTTTCGAAAATATTATGAAAAAACTTCTTATCACGGACAAAAAAGCCTTTTTGCTGTGATGAAATCTTTAGAAAGTCATAAAAAATGTTCAAAGTTTCAAGTGTGTTACTTTTTTCCATAACCAAACCCTTGTTGGAATAATTACGGTATTCATTGCCGCGAGTTTTGTTCATACCCTGAATAATTTCTTCTTCACTTGCACTCAAATCGATGCGAATTGTGCGATGCGCTTGGCGATGAAAACCTTTATATTTGAACATTTTTTTAGCTTCATCCAGACTAACAGCCAATGTTGGTTCAATATGAACAACGTAGGCGCCAATATTTTTAGCTTTTTTAACCAAATCGCTCACCGCCTGCTCAAGCGCTTTTTTATTCACCGCATGCGGCCCGTAAGGTGCATAAACATACTGACCAAACCTATCGCTCTCGACTAATCCAACATATGACCAGCCATCGCCATCACCTTCAATTACTTTGCGGCCAATTTCTTTTTGAAACTGGCGCCAAGTATCAGATTGCAAGACATGAGTTTTCATCGGATTACTTCTTGAGCTTCCTTATTGCCGCTTTTGCTACTTCTGGTTCGTCCCAATCAATATCGCCGTTTGCTCGTTCAATGGTTTTTTCGTGACCTTTTCCGAGTAACACTACCGTATCATTTTTTGAACTAACTCGACCGACCGCAAACTCGATTGCTTCAGTACGGTCTAGAATCAAGAACATATCTTTATCCTTCTTTTTTCCAGCTTTTTCAGCACCGCTTGCAATTTGAGTCAATATCTCATTTCCATCACAGTCACGATCATCTTCTTCGGTCAAAATCACTTCGTCGCAATATCGTCCAGCAATCTCACCTTGCACAGCGCGCTTAGTTTCGTCGCGTCGTCCAGCCGAACCGAATACCGCAACCAATTTACCCTTAGTAATCGGGCGAACGTTAGAGAAGAACTTTTCAAAAGCATCTGGTGTCGATGCATGATCAACCATTACACGGAAATCCTGATCCGCATCAACTAAAGCCATGCGTCCTTCGACACTTTTTAGTGCCGCTACGCCTTTTTCGATCTGCTCAACTGTCAATCCAACTTCACGACCAACCGAAATTGCCGCCAGCGCATTACTGATATTAAAGTCGCCTGGCAAATTAACTGTCATATTATAGACATCTTTACCGACTTTTGCTTTGAAAGTTGAATGATCAACGAACATTTCGATATCAAATGCCGTCACGTCCCCATTTTTTAATCCATACGTCACAGATTTTGGCATGATCTCTGTAAATTTTTTATACGATTTATCTTCGGCGTTTATTACGCCTAGTTTCATACCGTTTTTTGCCGCCAATTTGAATAATTTCTGTTTTGCCTTCAAGTAATTTTCAAAAGTTCCGTGGTAATCCAAGTGATCGCCAGTTACGTTTGTCATAACAGCAATTTCATAAGGCACCCCCCAAGCCCGATGCTGGATAAGTGCATGGCTTGATGTTTCAAGTACCAACCATTCAACACCAGCATTTTTAAAGTCCTTAATATACTTTTGCAAAACTCTCGAACCTGCCGTTGTTACGTGTGCGTGTTGGGGTATTATTTCGCCAAAAGTACCATGCGACACAGTACTCATCATCGCTGTTTTGTATCCAGCCGTACTCAACATCATATAGATCATCGATGTTGTCGTAGTTTTGCCGTTAGTACCAGTTACGCCAATTACGTGCATATCCCGCGCTGGAAAACCGTTTTTAATATTAGCCAGTACTGCTTCAACTAAGTGTCCAGTTGGTTCAATTTTTCTAAAAACATTTGTTGGAACAATTTTCTTGATAAGTTTTCGAGTATTTTCCATATATCAATTATAAACTATTATTTTTCATAAATTTCATAAAACCCCTAGCCCCTGTAACTTTAGCTATGTTATAATAATCAAGTTCAACGCCACACATTAACAGACGTTAGTCGTTAATGTAATAAAAATAGTCAACCCAAGTGGCTGCTGCGTGAAACGCAAATTATCCGACGGTCAAACCGTCCCCGTAGTTCGCAATCACAACCAGCTTCACGATGAAGTCTATTTTATCCCCACGGAGGGGTACCCAAGTGGCTGAAGGGGACGGTTTGCTAAATCGTTAGTTCGGAGAGATCTGAAGCGGGAGTTCGAATCTCCCCTCCTCCGCCAAGAGAAACAGTGGAGTTATTTGACACCAAAACAAGAGACCTAAACGGCTCTCGCAAGGTGTAAGACTCCACTTTTTCTTTTCCAAAATACAATTTCGAAAAGATTTCCCTAATAATACGTTCCTTTTGAAAAATACGCCCATTGCGAAATGCTGGCAGTGTTTTTTCGATAATCGAATTAAACTCTTCTGGCGTTAGTGGTTTATGCTTTACAGTTTGAACTCTAAGCTTATTATTATTTTCGTTGATTTTGTTTGTAACAATGTTGATTTCATTGAGATTATCAGAGATGTCGTCATTGGCTTTTTTAATAGCTCTATCGTCTGTTAGTTTACCTAAAGAAGCTCTAATCTCATCATTTTTACCGTCCAAGTGACTAATAATACTTTTAAACCGTTCTATTTCGCTTCTGAGGCGTTGTCTTTCGCCAGACGATAACTCCTTCGTTTCTTTCAAGTATGCCTCGTATGCGTCTTCTGTGAGCATAGAAATGACACTTTCTATGGCTGGCTCTATGGCTTTAATGACGTCTCTCATTCTTGGATTTGCAGGATTTGAACGAGAACATATTTTATTCTTACAACTTAGATAGATTGTTGGTCTTGTGCCGTTTTTTCTGTGCTTCTTTATATTGGGAATATTTGGCAACATTGCCGTATCCTCTCGCCCGCATATTGCACAGTAAATCAAATCTTGTAAGGGTCTTCGCTCTCGATTATCTTTTGTCTTGGCTCTGTTGCTGTGCTCTGATAGCAACGACACTGCGCCAAAAGTAGCCTCATCTATTATTGGTATAAATCCCAATCCTAATTCTCTAAGGTCTGTTTTTTGATTAGCTTGTGTTAGAACGCCCATATAAAAGGAGTCTGCGAACATCTTGCCTAGTGTGCTGACCGTTACTTTCATAATGCGGTAATTGCCATCTTCGGTGTAATACTTCGAATAATGATTATCGTTAAGGTATTTGGCAATTTTAGATAACATATCGCCATTTGCCCTCATTCCCCACGCTCGTTTTATCAAGCCAAAGTTATCATTGTAATCATCTGGCGTATAAATACCCTGTTTTTGAATATAACCGTGTTTTGGGACTCCACCAGATAGACCTTCTTTAACTCTTTTTCTAACACCTCGTTTAACCTTATCTGACAAGTCGTCTGAATAGTGTTTCGCAAACACGAACAACATTCCTAACATCATCTTGCCATTAGATGAATTGTCGAATTGATGAGAATGAAAACGAAGGTCTTTCATCTGACCCTTATCAAGCATATCTATAATCTTGCCAGCTTCGACCATATTACGTGCCAAGCGGTCAGGGTGCCACGCTATAATGCCGTCTATTTTGCCGTCTTTAACTTCTTTCAGCAACGCCTTAAATAAAGGGCGATTATTAGCGGTTTTGGCTGATTTTTCTTCTCTGACCTCGCCAATAACCTTTAATTTGAGTTTTAGTGCTAGCTTACGGCAATCGTCTATCTGGTCATTTATAGACCGTATTTGTCTCCCAGATTCTTCTGACGATTTACGAGCATAAATCTTATACCTGTAAGTTTTAATTAGCTCTTCAAAGGGTGCTTCTTCGTATATGTCGTTATTCATTGTTTTTCGAACTTTGATAAAAATTACTTATATAAATATCTATGTAAATGATTATATGCTAGTTTTTCGAATTATAACAAATCAAGGTTCTGTTATATAATTAAGGGGTTCTAAGCAATTCACAATAGTAACGCCAGTAATGGTGTGATTTCTCTCGAGAATGAGCACCGTATAAACAACTGGAGAAATCCTGCTGTGAATGGCTTAGAACACCCTACGGTGCTCTTTTTTGTTTGTGCCGTATTTATAAAGGAGATGATATGGCGCTAAGAACGCAAGACTCAATACAGATTGAACAGTTGAAAAGAAATAAAGATGCTCAAGAATTGACGGCGATGGCTCAAATGACAGATGAGCAACGCAATAATTATTTGAGACAAAGAGATGTCGTTAAACAATTGCAGAAATGTAATGCCGTGATGGTTGGTTGGTGCTTCTTGTGCACTATCCTTGTCTTTACGTCTTTTGTATTTCCACCGCTACTGATTGCGGTGATTTTTATTATCGTAGCTATTGTAAGAACCTATAAAAATAAATACAAACCGCTCAGGATTGAGCAGAAGAAGTTTTACGAGATTAAATAATCTCACGCATTAAGATGTGTAGATATCAGTCTGCCGAGATGTTATATAAAGCTGGCAGTAAAAGAATAGTAAAATTTTAGGTTGTTGGCTGTATTTCTAATGGCGTCAATGCTTTGGCGAGTTTGATTTGGTCGTCTAGTGATAAGTTGCTAAAGTTATTTGTTGGCAGTGGTTTTAATACAGTCTCCATATTCACTAAGCCTTTTTGCAACGACTGAACTATAGCCACCAGTTCTCGTGTGGTCATTTGCTCCATATCTCGTTTCATAAGCTCGCTATAGGCTCTCGATAATAGCATATTTGTGATGTTTTTATGTTTTGTTATTACGTCTACGCCACTTGTGTCTCGCTCTAATTCCCACGATTTCTGTTTTGTATTTTCAATATCTTTCTGTCTTTCGTTGCATATCTTAATAATCGTAGGTTTACTAACTCCTGTTGTTTTTGCGATATCATCAAACGAGCAAGCGCCAGCCCTTAATGCCACTACCTCATTTGATAGTTCGAGACTTACCATAACTATCTCCTATAAGTTAAAGTGTTTGTCTATGGCTTTTTTTACCATAGCTTCTACTCGTTTTTCGGCTCCTGCCGTATCGTTGTTATCCTCTATTATAGTATATTTCGAAGAACTCGTCCTTAGTGTAATAGTTGTTCGTGTAATGGTATCGAAATCAAGAGTCACCTCTGTGCCATCATCAAGCGTAAAGGTGCTCGTGTCTTGTGATTCAGATGGTATATCGCTTATAGCGTCAATCAAGCCAGTCAAGTCTTTTACGACCTTGCCAGACAACTCCGTAAGCTCCTTTTTGTTATAACTCATACCTACATTTTATATCAAAGGTTTCTTTATGACTAAAAAGGCTATCTAATATGTTCCCAAATCTACGAATACCAGATATGACCTCATCTAGTGGTGTATGGTCGTTTTCGTTCAATAGAGTTTCGAAAATAGTATCTACTGCTCCGCCAAAATAAAACAACGACCCTTGTGGTCGTTATTTTATTTTACCAGAGTCGGGTCATTCAAACTCCCGCGGTTTTGCCCACGGCAAAACGAGCGCGGAGTTCGGCGCTGTGCAGCGAAATGAAAATGTGTTTACATATTTTCATAAGCAAACAAAGGAGCGAGATTTATCGAGCGATATCTCCCCTATTTTGCAAGGCAAAATCAGCGGGAGTTCGGTGTAGCGAACGAAACAAAAGAAAGCGCGAAGCATTTTCTTTTGTAAGTAAGCGGAAGAGCCCAAAGGGCGATATCTCCGCTAATCCAAAGGCAAAACGAGCGCCGAGCAGCGAAGAAGCGAGATTTATCGAGCAATATCTCCCCTCATTTCCAAGAAAACACGAAACATTTTCTACTTAAGTAAGCGAACGGAAAAACCCAAAGAGTGATATCTCCCCCATTTAATTGTTCAACTAAAAATAAAACAAGCCCGCAAAAGCGGGCTTTAACTACTGCAAAATTTCCTTAAAAATCTCAAACAGCTTACTTGAAAGGTCGTCGATATAGGAAGCCTTTTTAACAACTGGTGGCGCCAATGAAGATAATAAAATAACTTCATTATTATATACTGGCTTCAGATAAATAGACTTGTTTACTAAATCACGTACCCTATCCAAGTATGTAAAATTTGGCGATACGTGTAGGTTACCATCCGCCGTACTAACGAGAAAAGAACGTTTAAAATACGATGCTCGTCTGATCGACATATTGGCATATTCTTTTAATGCATCGCTGTCAATCATCAGTTCGCTTTCATCGCACATTTGTACGAAAAGGTCCCTGTCAAACACTTCGGTTGTATATGATTTACTTTTTTTCCCGATAGAAACTAACCATTTTTTGTTGATAACCAAAAAAGACTCATAAACAGAATAGCCTACTCTCGTGCGATGCCAATCAGAATCATTGCTAATTTCAGCCCTCGCTTCATCGTTGCCAAGGCTAATCTCCTCGCCAAGTTGCTTCAAGGATTCGTACAGCTCGGTAATAACTGTTCCGCCATCAATCCCAACAGAGTTAGTTGAACCTTCAACGTTCAATATCAACACTCCCTTTCTAATTTTCTACTAGTCAAATACTAGTTTGTATCAATATTAGAACATATTTATTAATTTATAACAATAGTGATATAATATAACAGATGAAAATACTTGGAATTGAAAGCAGTTGCGACGAAACAGCCGCATCGGTTGTCGAAGATGGCCGACGAATTCTTTCGAGTGTAGTAAATTCTCAAATCGACATCCACGCAGTTTACGGCGGAGTAGTCCCAGAAGTCGCTGCTCGCAGCCATATTGAAGTCATTAATCCTGTTATCAATCAAGCATTAACTGATGCAAATTTAACTTGGTCGGATATCGACGCTATCGCTGTCAGTTATGCACCTGGTCTAGTTGGGTCACTCATGGTTGGCACGCTCGCCGCTCGAACTCTTTCGATTATAAAAAACAAGCCACTCTACCCTATTCACCACGTCGAAGCCCATGTTTATTCGAATTTCTTGGGCGAAAAACAACCAGAATTCCCAATTCTATCGCTGATCGTTAGTGGTGGTCATAGCCAAATTGTTTTATTCCGCGGACACGGCGACTACGAATTAATCGGCCAAACCCAAGATGACGCAATTGGCGAAGCTTTTGATAAGGTAGCTAAAATCCTTGGACTTTCCTACCCTGGTGGACCATCAATCGCCAAAGCTGCGCTAAATGGTAATCCGAAAAAATACAAGCTTCCAAAGGCAAAAATGCAAGGCGCTTATGACTTTAGTTTTTCTGGTCTCAAAACAGCCGTTCTAAGGGCCGTTCAATCCGAAGTAGATGTCGATATTAATTACCCATCATCGGGGCTCTCAGGCCTTCTAAGCGACGTACAGCGCAATGATTTTGCGGCAAGTTTCCAACGGACAGCCGTCGAAACTTTAGTCGACAAGATAGAAAAAGCTTTTTACGAATATTCGCCAAAATCAGTAGTAATTGCTGGTGGCGTTGCCGCTAACTCCGAGCTTCGGCGTGAATTATCAGACCGAATACCGCTTCACATCACCTACGCGCCGCCAGAATTATGTACAGATAACGCCGCCATGGTCGCATCACTCGCCTACTATCAGTCACAATATCAAAAACCTATCGATCCAAGAATACTCGAAATTATACCGAGTTTATCGATGAAAAAATAAAAGACCGATCAATTCGGTCTATTATTTTAATTTTCAAGTATTAACGTATTTTGCGAATTACTTTTTTTGCCGTCGGTAGGCCCTTTGACCATAATCCATAGTAACTGGATAGTGGTTTATCGAAAGTACCAGCCAGGTTGGTCTCTTGATCAGTCCAGCCCATTTTGAAAGTCGATACGCCACCTTCGATCAATCCACCGAAGTCATAACGCGACAATTCCCACTCTTTACACTTGCGAATCACGTGCCATTTTAACGCATAATTCGCCCGTAATTCCTGACCATATCCGTTCATACCGCCATAAAGTTCAAATGCCGTATCAGCACTAATTACGATCCACAAAAACGCAATTGGTTTTCCATCCAAATATGCGGCAAAAATAGATGAATACTCGCCCATTTTGTCAAAAATGTCGTAATAATATTGATCTTTATGAAGTTTAAAGTTCGCACGTTTTGATGTCTCTTTATAAATGTCGAGACAAGCTGTTAATTCATGGTGCGTACGGACTTTTTTAATCTCAATACCTTCACTAGCTGACTTTCGAATGTATTGTCTAGTCTTTTTTGCCATCTTGCTTAACAGATCAGATTCTGACAAATTCAAGTCAAGTATTATAGTTTCTGCTGGCAAAATTCTGTTTTCTGACTTTATCCAGCCATCTATCAATTCAAATGATTCTTGATCAGGCTCGATCGATAACGCAACTGACTTATGTGTTTTTTTGATAAAAACAGCTAAATCACTCAGGAACTCACCCCTGTTATTATCCCCTACTACTGGACCCCTTGGGACATACGAAATAGACTTAAGCGGCCACGGCAACTTCTTGATTAGAACTTGTACCGCACCGATAACTTCGTGGTCTTCATTACGGCCAAATAGTCGGTATGCCTGCCAACCGTTAGTAGTTTTTACGTCGCCCCAACCCCAAAGTTGCAACGGATGCCCACCGTTTTCAAGGATATAATCATCCCATTCAAGTTTATTTTGGCAAATATAGAATGCTGTCATATTACTATTATACTTCACTAAGCTACCTATGTTATAATAGTAGGTGAAAACAAACACGTGGAAGAGTTTGGGTATGTATAAGTGGAGTTCACATGAAGCCACCTTTATATTCTTGATGCTAAATTTCACGTGAAAATATCAATAAATTGAGACTCTTAAGATATGAAACTTGCAAAAACCTACGATCCCAGTCAATCAGAACCTAATATTTACGCAATTTGGGAAAAAAGCCGAGCTTTTGAGCCAACTGGGGTAGGGGAGCCTTTTTGCGTTATCATGCCGCCGCCAAATGCTAACGGCAATCTTCATGTCGGACACGCGCTTGCTGTATCTGTCGAAGATATCATGACACGCTACCACCGCATGAAGGGTAGGGACGCTATTTATATTCCTGGTGCAGATCACGCAGGTTTTGAAACTTGGGTAGTTTACGAACGAACACTTGAAGCAAAAGGTCAAAGTCGTTTCGATTTTTCTCGCGAACAGCTTTACAGTCAGGTCTGGAATTTCGTTGATGAACAGCGCTCGAACATGGAACTCCAACTTCGCGCACTCGGCGTTAGCTGCAGCTGGAAAGATTTGGTCTTTACTCTCGATAAAAAGGTAATCCACACCGTTTATGACACTTTTAAACGACTTTGGGATGAAGGTCTGATTTATCGTGGCGAACGTATCGTCAATTACAGTACTAAATATCAGACCAGTTATGCCGATATCGAAGTTGACCACAAAACAGAGAAGGGGAGCCTGTGGCAAATTGCCTATCCGTCAATGGATAAAATTCGCGAAATCGTAGTTTCAACTACTCGTCCAGAAACAATCTTTGGTGACGTTGCCGTTGCAGTTCACCCTAACGATGAACGTTACAAGGATATGATTGGTACAACCGTAGTCTTACCGCTTACAGGACGAGAAATTCCCGTCATCGCTGATGATTATGTCGACATGGCTTTTGGTACTGGTGCTCTCAAGATCACTCCAGCCCACGACCCAAATGACTTTGAAGTAGGGAAGCGTCACAATCTTGATCGAATTCAAGTCGTTGGTTTTGATGGAAAAATGATCAACGTACCAGATCAAATCGAAGGATTAACGGTCGCCGAGGCTCGTAAAAAAACCGTTGCTTTACTTCAAGCAGAAGAGCTTTTAAGAGGCGAAACTATCATCGAACACGCTGTTGGATACGACTACAAGAGCGGTTTGCCAATTGAACCTATGATCAAAGACCAGTGGTTTTTGAACGTCAAACCACTTGCTGAGCGCGCAAAACAAGCAATTGAAAACGGTGATGTAAAATTCACACCAGAAAACAGCAAGCGTAACATTATTCAATATCTTGATAATATCCGCGACTGGAACTTATCACGTCAAATTCCATGGGGCATCCCAATTCCAGCTTTCCAAAACATCGCCGATGTCGATGACTGGATTTTTGACGAACGAATCGACCAACCAACCATCGAAGTTGACGGCAAAACTTATCGCCGCGAAGAAGATACACTCGACACTTGGTTTAGTAGCGGCCAGTGGCCATTTATAACAACCGATATGCTTACAAACGGTGATCTTAGTCGTTTTTATCCAAATTCCGTCATGGAAACTGGCGCAGACATATTAAATTGTTGGGTTGCCCGCATGATCATGCTTGGACTATACGCAACAGATCAAGTTCCGTTTAAGGACGTCTACTTGCATGGTCTAGTCCTTGATAGTAAAGGTAAAAAGATGAGCAAGAGCAAAGGCAATGTCATTAACCCAATGGAAGCTATCGCTGAATTTGGCTCTGACGCACTTCGCCTTGGACTTGTCGCCAGCCGTAGTGCTGGACAAAATCAAGCTTTCAGTACCGATAAGGTAATCGCTGGACGAAACTTCTGCAACAAACTTTGGAATATTGCTCGTTTTATCGAAAACAAACTTGGTGATGACTTCACATATTCCACGCCAAAACCTGAATCACTAGCCGACCACTGGATTGTTCGTGAGCTTAGCGAAGCAGCATCAGAAATAGGCAAGGGGATCGAAACCTTCCGTTTTGCCGAAGCTAGCGAAACTATGTATCACGCCATCTGGGACGAAGTAGCCGACTGGTACGTCGAAGCTTCCAAAGCTCAAGACAACCCGCAGCTTCTTGCTTGGGTTCTTGATACCAGCCTAAAGATCGCCCATCCTTTTGCACCATTCGTAACAGAGACGATTTGGCAGTCACTACCATGGCACAAAGACGAGCTATTAGTATCGTCGTCTTGGCCAGAAGCTATCGAGTTTAACCAAATATCTGCTGGCGAATTTGCACAGCTAATGAAACTTGTCGAAGAAGCGCGCTTTGTCATGATGGAACTTCCAGGCAACAATAAGTATGCAATGGTTTATCACAACGACAGCTTAATCGCCGATAACGCTGAGCTAATCAAAAAACTAGCTCGCCTAAAGGCTGTCGAAGACGTCGAATTAGCTCGCGGACTACGACTTGCTGTAAGCGGTCGTGAAGCTTGGCTTGATGTGCCAGAAGACGTCCTATACGAGCACAGATCTAATCTAGAAGTTCGACTCGCTCAAACTCATGCTGATATTAAAAGCCTGTCTGCTCGACTTGATAATGAATCCTACGTCAAAAAAGCCCCTGCACATCTGGTTGAAGAGTCCCAAGCACTCCTTGAACAAAAAAAGACGCTCGTCGAGCGCCTTCAGCTTGAACTTAACGTCATTAAGTAATCGGTACGAAATACTCACTGTCGTTATTCTTGCCTAATATCTTTTTGGACAAATACTTTTTGTCGCCTTCATTTTTTGGTTGAGCAGAAGGAGTTTGCGAACCACTACTGACAAAGTGCGTCAAAACCGTCGTGTTTTCACTATGAACGTGATGCATTGAATGTAAATATTCCGTCGCACGATGATCTTCGGCTTTTGCAACAATACTCGACTCTTTTGTAGAGTTTTTAACAGCCGTCGCGCTATAAATCTTGCTATCGTGTATAAATACACCGAAAGCTAGCGGTATTGTGGCAAGGAGTAGTGTATTAGTGTTTGATATATTTGACATATTTTTGTTTTTATAATGTTATGCATTGACTTTAGCATAAACTTTATTAATTGTCAACTGTATGATTCAAGACAAGAAAATACCAGCCAATTTCTTGGCTGGTATGAGAGCTACATTCCTGCAGCGTTCGTAAATTGATGGTGGCCTTCACCGCCATTGATATGCAAAACACCCTTTTGTGTACGAGCATTATAATAAATACTCGCGTTGATATTTTGCGACTCGAGATTCACGGTCGCGTTATTAATCCATTCTGGTGCCTGAATTTTTCTCTTTCTATTAACGAAACATACCGTTCCGTTAATATTGAAAGAGAATCCACTACCGTCTTCGTGCGCAAGTCCTTCAACTCGCACGGCGAATGTCACGCCATTATCAAGCGTGAAGCATGACAAATGACGATTTTCTTTGTCGTACGCATATTTCAATGCGTCAACAATATTAGATTTTGACGGTCCGCCGACGATTGCTGAATCTACTTTGCATTTAAATGTGGTCATAAAGGCCACCTCCGCCTTAAGCTCTACTCGAACGAGTAGGCACATCCTTGGATAAACCAAAGAATATCTCTATTATACAACAAGGTTATGTATTTGTCAACTATTCGTGGTGGTAAGGATTACCGTTGGCGATTTCTTGGGCACGGTAGAGTTGTTCGGTCAAAATCAAACGAACTAATTGATGCGGGAAAACTAAAGATGACAAAGACCAGATAAAGTTGGCGCGCCTATGAATAGTTTCATCGACACCGTAAGCGCCGCCAATAATAATTACTATATTTTTCGATATTGCAATTTGGTCATACAACAAATCAGCCAAAGCAGGAGATGAAATATTTTTTCCTCTTTCATCCAATAGAATAACGTAGTCGCTGTCGTTCAGGCGGTTTAATATGCGCCCTGATTCTTCCTGGCGCACTCTATCATCAGAGTAATTAGAATGTGGTAAAAGTACCCATTCGACATCAAAGGGCTTCCTGAGACGCTTTTGATAGCGCAGGATACCTTCATCGACCCACGATTCGTGTTTTTTACCAATTGCTAGAATTTTTATAGACATTTAAAACTTAAGTTTTTGCGCTAATGCCGCAAGTTCTTCATTATTCGCCATAGCTGGTTCTGGGTATGGGTCAAAATTAACGGTATGAGCGTGAGCAACCGGGATTAGGTGAATGTGCGTATGTGGAACTTCAAAACCCTTAACAACAATGCCAACTCTTTCAGAGCCCATCACTTCCTTAAGGTGTTTTGCAATTTTTTTTGCAGTATTCCAAAGATAGTCGTAATCAGAACTATCCAAATCCCAGATTTGATCAATTTGTTTTTTTGGAACAACAAGAGTGTGCCCAGTACTAAATGGTTGAATAGTTAAAAACGCCAAAACTTGATCGTCTTCGTAAATTTTGTGAGACGGAATTTCACCGTTAATGATTCGAGTAAAAATTGATGGTTCTTGCATACTAATAATTGTAGCAAAGATTGATGTACAATATTAGTAATGGCAAAAGCAACAGACATACAAAGTTTGATAGATAGAATCGTAGATAAGGTGTTTTTATGGGTTATTCCGCATTCGATTACACCAAATCAAATGACCGTAGTGCGTTTTATTTTGGTGCCAGTCGTCTATTGGCTATTGATTAGCGGGAATTTTGGACCAGCGTTAATTGTATTTATCATTGCTGCTTCAACGGATTTTATTGACGGCGCGATGGCTAGAACTCGCAACCAAATAACCGACATTGGCAAGGTGATTGATCCACTTGCTGATAAGATGTTGATTTTGTCTGTTTTGCTCTATTTTGGTTTCAAATATTTAATAATCGATATTTTTATTATAGTAATTATTCTCGAAATATTAGCCGTATTATTATCCGTATTTTTTAATACAACCACTGGCAATAAACCAATAGGGGCAAATGTTTTTGGTAAAATAAAGATGATTTTTCAAAGTTTTAGCGTCGGGTTTTTTATCCTTGGGATTTTTATCAAATCGACATTCTTTACTAACTTATCAAACTACTTGTTGGCCGCTGCGCTAGTATTTGCAATAATCTCCGCTATCGTTCAGGTGTATCGAAACATTATTACTGTAAAGACAGCAAAAAAATAAGCCCCGGGGTATCCGGGGCTTTTACTAATGTCGGCGATAACTTCTTTGTAAGAGTTTCGCCAGATATTTGGCGTGGAATTCAACAGCGCCAGGCTTATACTGTTTTTGCCATTCGCTCAACATCGATTCATGATCGTGACGCTTTGACGCCACAACCAGATCTCTTTGAACATGAAAAACATCTTCGTCTTCTGGTTTTGCATATCTTCCGCCAGAGTTTAATGAAATAACCCCAGGATGTTCCAACGAAAAAACAACAAATTCAGCAGCATTGGCGGTTTTTTCGAACCGTTCAATAGTACGCTTAATTTCTTTTTCGCGTAGCTTTTCTGCATCAACATCTTTTTCGCGTATTGCTTTCAAGGGAAGCGCTATCAAATTCATAACCGTATCCCCGGAAGAGTCTCCAACCATTTTGCCCTCAGAAACCAACCAATGTCGGCCACCGGGTTTAATTACGTGAAACGTTTCATACAACAAAAGACTTTCTTCTTTTTCGCCATGCTGAATCCGTGCAAGAATGGGAAGAATCGGATCTGTTTCTTTAACGCATTCGATCTCCGTCCCGTATTCCTTAACGACATGTCCAATCAGACCTTCAAAAACACTTTTTGGGTGAATCAAATCTGTTAAAATGTGCTCCTGATCATTCGCGTTCATTGAACTCAAATAAAATCACCTCTTTTTATAAGATTCCTTTTCAGGTGATAAATATTATACCACTTTTTTAGATAGCGTCAAACAAATTTGATTTATCAGGCTACAATCTAACAACACTACTTAAATTATCCCAGACTTTTGTGGTATTGTTGAAAACTTTCGGATTATTTTCATCATACTTAAATTCTCGTAGTCCATATTGCATGCCAGTTATTGCATATTCGTCTTTTTTACCATCATCTGATTTTTTGGGGATTAGAAAAACAAGATATTCTTTGCCGACTTCGATATCAATATCATCAATATACTTTTCTTTTACATATGCTTTGTGTTTTGGTTTTTGGTTATTATTTAGCGATAATATTTTTTCTTTCTCGGCAGCAGATAGCCCATCCCAGTATTGACCATATGTAATTATTCCGCCCAAGCGATAATAATCTAATACATCATCATTTTTAATATCACCTTTATAGACTTTCTTGACCGTCATTTTGCCAAATGTCTGAGTGGATATATATTGATTATCGGTAGGGCTGAAATTGCGACCACCTTTTATTGAATCGATATTTACAATAGCGGCAATAGGGGATGTATCAAAAAAATAATAGGGATCCATTAAGTCCCAGTTTGTTTCGATGACGCTACCATGTTCTTCGATGTTATTTTTAGGTATTTTTAGATACGCGTCGTTTTCGATATTCACAGCTCTGCTGCCAGTAAAATTCGATATCGACCGCGAGGCTATAGTGCTAATTAATATGCAATCCATTAATAAAAATAAGGAAAAAAGAATTACAAGAAGGATAAATTTAATTTTTTTGATGTTCATTGTTTAATTTAAGCATAATAGTGTTTATGTTTCGAGGTTTTTGGATTATATATAGGAGTTAAGTCGGAGAGTGTTACGATTCTTTCTCATTTATGCAATTACCAAAAGTGATTTTCATCAAAAACGCTATTGTGGGCTTTAGGAGAGAAAGGGATTCGGTCACGTTCAGCGAACCCGGACTTCGACAATTAAGTGTATGTTTTTGTCAGAAATTTCACAGCAGAATAAAAGAAAGAAAGGGATATCGCCTTCGGCTCTTCCGCTCATACGTAAAAATATGTAGACACATTTTTTCTTAATTCGCTTCACCGAACCCTTGATTGCGCTAATAAATTAGCGCTCAAGGGTTAGAATCCCTTTCGAACAGTCAAATTAAAAAACGACCAGATGGTCGTCTTTTAATTTGGCGGAGAGAAAGGGATTCGGTCACAGATAATTTGCTCTGCAAATTTCCGCGACCCCGTCTCAACTTACTGCAAGCATAGCTTGCAATCAGTTTCCGACCTTGAGAACTGCCACAGGCAGTTCTCACCCTACCGGGTTCGAATCCATTTCTCGAAGATAAATTAAAATAACGACCACACGGGTCGTAATTTTAATTTGGCGGAGAGAAAGGGATTCGAACCCTTGATGGGTTGCCCCATACCGCTTTTCGAGAGCGGCCAGTTCAACCACTCCTGCATCTCTCCAGATATTAGATATTTTAACAGATGGATTGTAAATTAAATAGGCGGTAGTGAAAATCCTCATCATCTATTTTAATAATGGATTCCGACAGGATATCGCCTACGGCTCTTCCGTTTGCTTGAAAAAAATGTTTCGCTGGACAGCGAACACTTTTTTCTTCGCATCGCTACACCGAATCTTACGGTTCGGATTCGCTACGCGAATCTACCATAGAAAAAAGACCAGTTTTCACTGGTCTTTTTTCTATGGTACACCCGACAGGATTCGAACCTATGACCTTCGGCTCCGCAAGCCGACGCTCTATCCATCTGAGCTACGGGTGCAAAATCAGGGATTATTTGCGACGAATCGCGCATAACCGCCTGTTTCATGTAACTAGAAGGTGCCTTCATGCAATAAATTGCAGAACAAATGACATTGTATCATAAAAAATAATCTGATGGTAGGTGAATTTCGACTAAAGTCGTATTTTTTGTACAATAATATCAATAAAATCTAACTTTAACTGTTCCATAGGTAAGCGATTGCCTAAAATATCAACAATTTTTTCACCAACTTCTTCTGGAAAGTATACAGAAACACCAGGAGAAAAACGCTTGGTAGGTATTAACATTATCGAATGCTGGCCATGATCTTTTAATAAACCAAAGGCTTTAAAATCACCAAAATGATACAACTTATCATCAATATATAAACCTTGATTACCCGTAAGTGTATAGTTGATCATTCGCGGTGGCCGTTTTGATAAAATCATTATAGCAATCGCCATCACTACAACAAGAATAGAAAAGGTGAATTCTTTCAAAACGAATATATCAAAAGCGATAAACAGAGCAACGATTACGCCGAACGACAAAAACCAAAGCCAGTCTTTTTCTTGATTAACGTATTCGCTCGCAGCCCAGTGGACTGAAATATTATTAACAGAATCTTCAATTATTTGCTCTTGCGAACCATCTGTAATTTGAGTTTCCTGATCATTATCTGGTTGATAAACTTCGGTTATTTCATCGAGCTCTTTATCTTTTTGCCAGTAGTTATTTTGATCATTTTGCATAAATCAATTATAGCACGAGAGAAAATTAGTTTTTTCAAAACGCTATTGTTTAATTTTTTATTAAGTATTAGAATTACCTTAATCATATTTATGGAGGGTGTTTTGTGAAGCGCTTTAGTTGTGTGAATATTAAGCTATTATTTATCATATTAAATGCAATGATTTTTGCAATACCGTCGAGCATCGTAAAAGCCGAACCTGCTTTAAGTTGGTCGGATGGAGCAAAAATCGTATCAAAGTTTGAAGTTGGCGACATAATAACAGATAAATGCCCGTATACTCATCAAGTAATACAACTTCCAAACAGTAGTGTGCGTAGAATTGCTTGCGTATACACAAGCAATAAAATTCAAATCGCTCAATACTTCGGTGTAAATTCTTTTGAAATATCAATAAAGTCAATATTTGATGATAAGTTTCATAAAATAAACTACTCATGCGCGTCTAGTTCCCCTTGCATTTACATAGAAAGTTCAGATACTCTAATTTCTCAGGAGCACCATGGTTC
Organism: uncultured Saccharimonas sp. (SeqCode); assembly: GCA_964575635.1. Lineage (GTDB taxonomy): Bacteria > Patescibacteriota > Saccharimonadia > Saccharimonadales > Saccharimonadaceae > UBA1547. The sequence goes on from CAZNQY010000001.1 coordinate 27,886, forward strand.
GTCATCACGCACATTAGTGTTTTATGATAATTTTACAAAAAGACTAAGTCATAACTTAAGCGACTTTAGTACTTTTGATTTTAATACAAATAATCCGAGTTTCGTAATCAACAGAGATTCGTCATATATAGGTGATGTTGGAGCTTTTGGTGTTTCGGAAAATGGCAAGTATGCTGCTTTTGAAATGACTAGTAGGGGATACGCGTTTATCGACATAACCTCAAAAAGCATTAAACGAATGTCTAGAACTTCTCCGCAATATAATAATGGATCGAATCCCAGTATGGAATTTTCCGTTTCAAATGATGGGCAATTTATAGCCATAGCGGGAACAAATGCAGATTTTTCTATAATAAACAACGCAAATAACTGCGGAGATTGGCCGTCCTTTAATGATATTATAGCCGGATTAGTTCTCGAAAATCAATGCAGTACCCTACCGGTGACAGCTAATGACTACGTGGAACGATCAAGATTTATTCATAACCCAAAATTCAACAAAACGAGTAATCAATTAAGCATAGATATATATACTTATACAAATAAATATTACAAGCTAACCATATCTACCCTAGACTACACCCAAAAACAAATAGATTACATCGCCATGGGCGATTCATTCTCGAGCGGTGAAGGTGATTTGTCGGACTATTTCTACAGAGAAAATACTAATGCCGGGGTAGATAAATGTCATACAAGCTTAAATGCTTACTCATATAAACTATTAAACCCGTCAATTCTGGATAGAACAAGGATAGTGAATATTGCTTGTTCTGGAGCTGTTACCGGCGACATTATAGGTAATGATAATTATCTAGGTCAAAATAATCGACTTTCGTCTTTTATTAACCAGGACATAGAAATTCTCAAAACAAACGCAATTGATAACTTTACGCCCGGCAGAATACCTCAGAAAGAATTTATAAAAAAATATCAGCCATCTATCGCAACTATCGGAATTGGCGGCAACGACGTGGATTTAGTCGGTAAACTAATAGCCTGTTTGTCTACTCAATATTGCGCTCAAGCAAACACGGCCGACGGTAAAGCAAAAACAGCCAAAGAAATTCAAAACCTTTTCTACTCATTAACAAATACATATAGCTCGATTATTAACGAATCTCCAAATACAAAATTATATGCTGTTGGATATCCAAAAATTATTAAAACCGGCACATGTAATTTTACTTTCAATAGCTTTCTTGATTCATATGAGCGTGAATATGCCGACGAATCTATCGAATATATAAATCAAGTTATAGAAGCAGCCGCAAAATACGTTGGGATTAAATATATAGACATATCAGAATCCCTAAATGGATACAGATTATGTGACGAAGATCCATTGGCGGTGAACGCTTTACGATCTGGCGAAGAAGCCGTATCAGTCCCAACTATTTTAGGCTACGTTAATATTATCGGCAGTGAGAGTTTTCACCCAACTCCATACGGACATCAATTAATCGCCGACACCATAAACTCCGAGATTGGTGATCTTGCAACATATCAATATTGTGCGAACGGAGAAATAACCTGCCCAGACAGGACGGTAATTGCACCAAACCCATCAGGGTATTGGGGTGTGGCTGACATGAATTCAATCACAAACGTTAGGTCAATCGGATACGTGCTTTTCGACGGCAAGACGTTTACTATCAACACTCCTGAAGGATTATTGTTACCGTCCACTAAAATCAATATTAAAATACATTCAGATCCAATCAATGTCGGCGAATTTATGACTAACGATACAGGTAGTTTAAATATTTCATTTCAAAAACCAGAAAATCTTGAATATGGCGTACATACTATTATTTTAAGCGGCAAAACATTCACTGGCGAAAACATAGAACTCCAACAGATTTTTCAATACATCAAGCCCAAACCACAAACAATACCAACAGCAGTATCGCAAACACTTGAAAACACAACAACGCCAACAAATACAATAAGCAGCACGGAATTGAAATTGAATTCTTCAATAAACAGAGTAGCAACTCCCGTAGTCGAGTCCGAGCCAGCAGTACTTTCTGAAACATCAACAATCCCAGAAGCTACATCGACGAACGTAGATAATACAATAGAATCAGTTGAGCAGGCAGATAAATTTAACGACATATCTATAGTTGCTATTGTTATTGCTGTTTTCTCTCTGTTTATTTTTATACGCTACGTGTTTTTTGATAGTAAGTTGAGTAATAAAAAATAACAGCATAGTGCGAGATATCGCTGCGCTCCTTCGCTCACTTATGAAAAAATGTAAACACTTTTTCATTCCGTTCGCTGCGCCGAAATCGCGGTTGCGTTGATTTCATCAAAACCCGCGAGCTCGGACCTTGCCCTCTTGGCAAATTAAAAAATGACCAAAAGGTCATTTTTTAATTTGGCGGAGAGGGCGAGATTCGAACTCGCGGTGCCTTTTACAGCACGACGGTTTTCAAGACCGTTACCATAAACCGCTCGGCCACCTCTCCGTACCTTAGTGTGTACCAAAAAATTATACCACAAGATATAAAATAGCCAAAATTAATCCGTAAAAACAACACCTTGCTTGGCGAAATGTTCTCGCGCCTCAATATCAAACATACATTTATCAAAAGTAGAAGGTACATCTGATTTATCGTTACAATTAGCCAAAACGGTATTATCGTCATATCTCAAGCCAGTAAAATCAGTGTTTTTTGCGTTGATTATCGCGGTGATGTCACATATATTCAAATTTCTAGCAGAACAATTCTCAATCCTAATTGGCTGCCCAGGAGGCAAAACAACATCATCTAAAACACAATCAATAAACACATTCATGCTTGATGGAAATTTTCGCCAATCAACTCCACTAAAATTCTCACCAACAAAAATCAATTCCTCGTAATCGGCGATTTCAGGGTAGCGAAATTTAAGGTATCTTTCTCTGTCGTTGTTTTTTATAGCTATTGATATTTTTTCATTCATATAAATAATTCGAGCAGTTTAAAGTTGTTAATTAAAACAACAAGACATACTCAGGTCTGTTAATAGTTAATCCTGTCGAGAGCTGTCTGAAAGCGAGCTGTTATCTCCGCTTTTCGACCCTCCATAGAGTCCGTCGTCACTTGTATGAACCGATGTAGACTTACTTCCATCAGATCCTACTTGACAATGGTAGTACCCGCCGGGATTACCGGGGTTGTCACACGAATTTACAGTGTGAACAGCGCCATCTCCACTTACCCAACGAGATCCGTCGTTGCTCATAGCAACCTCCTTAAAGTACGATTAGCTATTGCCGCTAAAGCTCATCGAATACAAACATTCGATTATTAATATAATAAACATATTATATTAAATAAGTCAATATTTATATAGTTGATCGTCACATTTGCCGCGCCAAAGCCGCAACATAGATATGCTTCGCGCCTGACTTCTTTAGAGCCCTTACAGCGTACTTTATCGTCGCACCAGTCGTAATTACATCATCAATCAACAAATAGGTGATTTCGGGGTCTAGCGCCACCAAACACTTAAATGCCTTCTTTGCCTGTTTTATTCTCGTTTTTGAATCCGCCTGTCGCTGTTTCGTATCCGTAACACGCACTAATACATGTTTATAATCCAACTTCATCCGCCGCGAAACATATCGCGCAATCAACGCCATATGATCATATCCACGCTCCCTAATATGACTAGATGCTGTCGGAACTGGTATGACAACTGTATTTTTGGGTAAATCCGGAAGAATTCCAATCAGTAAATCGCCCAAATCCTTATACGCACCGTACGCTCGTTCGAATTTATACAACCCAATAACTCTTTGAATCAAACCTTCTCTTATCCCAACAACATAAGCTTTTTCAATACTCCCGACACAATCTTGACATAATGACATAGAATAAGTAGGCCTACGACATTCAATACAAAACAGCTCTCGGTCGCTAATGATGTTATATTTACAATTGTCACACAATAAGCACCCGATTTTATCGCATCCGCAACAGTAGTGGGGAGCGACTATCGATATAAGCTTGTCTAGCATTGTATTTTTTACGTTTAAAACCCTTCTATGGTTGATTATACCGTATATGTTAGTTATAATGTGATAGACCATTTGTCAATAGTGCCTAGAGAAAGTGGAGGATATCATGGCTCGCAAACAGCAAAATGACGATTTTATAATCGAAGACGAATTAACTGCAGCGTTTTTGAACGACGATATGATGGGGATGACAGAAACAACAACCATCTCAGCACCAGAAGAACAACCTTGGGACGATTCAGAAGAAGAATTCCCTGGTCAACTAGCTGTTGATGTGTACGAAACAGAAGACCGCCTTGTCATCAAAGCTCGCACAGCAGGCGTAAACAAAGAAGAACTAGATGTTAGTATCAGTGACGGCATTCTAACAATCAGCGGTACTCTAAGTAGCGGTGACGAAGCAGAAGCAACTAACTGGCACATCCAGGAATGTTACTGGGGTGAATTCAGCCGTACATTAGCACTTCCTGTCAGCGTTCGTGAAGATGAAGTAGAAGCAGTTCTAAAAGACGGCGTTCTAACAATCAGCTTTGCAAAGATCCGCCAAGAAGCAGCAAAAAAGATTCAAGTTCAATAATCTTGAAATAATAAATAAAATAACCCCCTGCAGTAGGGGTTATTTTATTCCTAAAAAATCACTAATAAACTTGCAGCTTTAAAAAACATAAAAAATACCCCGCCAAATCAGCGGGGTATTAATCTATAAACGAATGTTTATTTAGCTAATGCAGTAACTACGAAGTTAGAGATAGCAAATGCAAGCATAGCTACAACAAGACCGATAACTGCGTAAAGAATAGTATTCTTTGCTGCAGTAACAGATGAGCTGTCACCACCAGATAGTGTATAGCGGATACCGCCGTAAACAATCATTACTACGCTAGCAGCACCTAGTACGAACAAGATAGTGTTAATAACGTTTGTAAACATACCGTTAGCACCGAAAAGCTCTGTTTTCTTACCGTCACCAATACAATCTACTCCTTGTTCCATACCGCCTGTTCCATCACATGCTGCAAAAGTTGCTGTTGGCATAAAGAATGCGCTGCTTAGAGCCATAACTGGAACTAATAGTAAACCGGTCATTAGCTTTTGAATTGTTTTTTTCATTTGATTCCTTTCATTAATACCTTATTTATAACATAAATTACAGTATTTGTTAATATTTTTAATCTATTTGATCACACCAACTACGAAATTCGCAATTGCGAAAGCCGACATCGCTACAACCATACCGACAACTGAATAAATAATTATATTTTTCGCCTTTGTTATTTTTGAGCTGTCGCCAGCCGATGTAGTATAAACCATGCCGCCATAAATCATCATAACAACAGATACGATGCCTAAGACAAACAACAAAGTATTTACAAGGTTTTTAATTATTCCAGACGCATTACTGCCGTCATCATTACATAACTTATTACTACTGTCAGAAGAACAAGAAGGGAATAGATCAAGGGCGCTAACGTTCGTAGATGGTATTAAAACCAATCCCAATCCCATAACCAAAGCAATAGAAACGATAATATTTTTAATTTTACTCATTAGAATCTCCCTAATACAAAATTTGTTATAACGAACGCCACAGAAACAATAATAAGGCCAGCGACAGCATATAATATAGCCATCTTTGCTTTTGCAATCTCGCCGACATCACCTCTTGATATAGCATACATAAAGCCTGCTGTAATTATTGCTATAACTGCAATGATACCCGCCGCAAAATAAACGAGACTTAGTGTATTCGCCAAAGCAGTATTGGCATCAATATCCGGAATACTTTCATTAACACCCAAACCAAGCCCATTAATTATTAAACCAACAACAGCGATCGCCATCAATGCAATAACTAACCCAATAACAGCGTTAAGTATAGCGTTTTTGCCCTTTTTCATACCATCCGATGATCCACGACTCAATAAATATTGAAAACCACCATAGATAATGTAAAAAGCGGATAAATACGCAACCGCCGTAATTGCGATCTGTAATATATTCAACGCAATTCGCCAAACAAAGTTACTCATCGCTTTTCCGTCCGAACTATTCGGAACATCAATCGTACAATCACTATTAGTTACACCATCATACCAAGCAGGGAAGCCCAAAAAGCCACTATTACAGCTTGCGTAGGTGTCAGTAGGAATAGCAACAGCCATCAAAGATCCGCCTGCAAAGATGGCCAACATTATCGCTTGAAAATATTTCTTCATTACTAAAACAATCCTCCTGGTATTACATAATTCAAGAATGAATACATAAATGCATACGCAACCAATCCAATGATCACATTCTGTATAATTTTGATCGCTTGTTTTGTTTGATCCATTGATCCGCCAGCAGTAGTATACAAAATACTTCCATAAATCACGCCACCAACCGCTAGTAGTCCAATCCCAGCTGTCATTATATTAATAACCTGAGTTAATAACGACCAAACACAAGAATCTTCTATATCGCCACTACCGTTTGAATCACATTTAATAACAGATGTAACAATACCGTCTACACAGGTTTGGCCATCTTGAAGATTTACGTCGTCGCATGGATCTTTTTCGCTTGATGAAGAGTTTTTGTTTTCATCATTACTACCTGCGTTTTCTCTATCCACAGTTTCATCAGTTGTTACTGGAGTTGGATCTGCTATTATGACTCTCTTTGAGCTAGTTTCTGCAAAAACTGCTGTAGGCGCACAAAACACACCCAAAAGCATGCCCGCTATAATAACCATTGTATTTATTTTATTCTTCATATATATCCATAAGATACAATAAAACTGTTGATTTAACAATATATAAAACCAAAAAGGTATTGCTTTTTTTCAAAAATAGTGTATTATATAAATAACATAAAAAGACAGACCACGTAACCATATAAGCATACAAGGAAAGTTATAATGTCAAAACACGACAATCTTGAACAAATTACACTAATTGATAAGAAGAACTCGAAAGAGAAAAAGAATTCAAATAAATTAAATAATGCGGTTATTACTGGTATCGTAGCAGTCTCTTTATTTATGACAGGATGCGACAATGGTGAAGCTAGCGCTACTCAACCAGAGATAACACCTCCACCAACCGAATCTTCGGAAATGGTAAATAATACAAATTCATCCGAAGCAGAACAAGCTGAAGTTAATCCGATCATCATGAAAGAACTTGGCCCAAAAACCGAGATGAATATCACTACCGAATTTTCAAATGGCGAAACTGTTGATTATTCAAAAGCGCCAGTAAATCTTGTAGAAAGTTATAATTTTGAATATTTAACAGCAGAGCAACAAGCTAAACTCAAAGAATACGAAGCAATGGAACTTTCGGAATTCCGCAAACTCTCTAATGAAGAGCAGTCGGTATTCTCGAGCTGGGTACTTAAAAATAACCAACCAAGGTTTGAAAAAATGTTGTCGGCGTATGGAATTGACAAACAATATTCATATTATGTTAACAAACATAGTGAAATTGTCGAAAACTTTGAATACATTAATATATTTCTAGCTAGCCTATATATTCAGGACCCTGAAAGTAAAACAGGTAGCTTAAAGTATGATGCCGATACTGCATATAAACTCGAGACAATACATCAAACACCAAGTATCGACGAAAATGTTTATAGCACAACTACAAGATATGATGAAAAAATAGATTTTTTCAAGGACTATATTGGTTTAAATATATCTGATTTTGAAACCGAGATATTAAAAACTGGTAATATGGAAATAAGAGAACCTGGACATACCTACGCAGGCATAATAGCAAACTTGAAATTTATTGGATCAAAATCTATTACGTTTTCTAAACCAGATCAACAAGTAATCTTTCAAATAACACCAATTACAGCGATAGACGGTCAAAAAATAGAGCTTACGCAACTTGGATCAATTAATGATATGGAACACGCTGCAGAATTTGGAAATTAAAATAATCTTTTATATAAAAAGCACCCTGCAATAAGGGTGTTTTTTATGTTATATTTATTACATAATGTTTAAGCTATTTCGTAATAAATATATTACAAACATAATACTGTTTGTTTTTGTCGCAAGTTTTTTTTGTTCTTTATTTGTCGTAAAAACCGCCAATGCATGCTCTTACAGTCAAAAAGACAATACGTACATTAGTTGTACGGACGCAGAAAAAAAAGAATATGAAGCAAAAGGGGAAGTAGCGGCAGCGCAGCAAACATTAGACCAAGCAAACCCACCCGAAAAAAGTGACTGTATGCCAAAGGGAATTGGTTGGATATTGTGCCCTGTAATGAATTTTACTGCTGAAATCGTTGACGGAGCATATAGTGCTATTAGTAGGATGCTAACCACTCCAGCGCTTGGAACAAATACTGACTCATCTAATGGTATGTATACTACCTGGTCGGTTATGCGAACGCTTGCTAATATTATTTTTGTTATTGCGTTTATAATTATAATTTTTTCTCAAATCACAAGTGTAGGTATTAATAATTACGGGATCAAAAAATTACTACCCAAATTAATAATAGCCGCAATTCTAGTAAATATATCTTATTTTATTTGTGCTATTGCCGTAGACATATCTAATATTTTAGGTATTGGGTTTAAGGGAATTTTTGATAGCGTGTTAGATAAAGTAAACAGCGGTAAGATGATGAGTACAGAAGATATAACATCTCTAATTCTTGCAAATAACACCGAGAAAATGGCCATATTAACTGGCGTCACAGCCGGAGTTGCTTTATCAGGAACAGAGTTTCTTGCCGCCCTTTCATTATTAGTTCCTGGATTAATTGCAGCTTTTCTTGCAATAGCAACAGTATTTATTGTATTGACATTGCGACAGGCATTGATTGTATTGTTGGTAGTGGTTTCGCCGATCGCTTTTGTATTATACTTATTACCAAACACTGAAAACTGGTTCAAAAAATGGCGAGACATGTTTACGACAATGTTAATGATGTTTCCGATTATTGCTGGTATATTTGGAGCTTCACAACTTGCGGCATATACGATTGTAAATAGTAGTAACTATTTCATGGTTCAATTAATGGGCGTATTGATTCAATTTATTCCTCTTGCGATTACACCATTAGTAATGAAATCCGCAGGTGGAGTGTTGAATAAGGTTGGTGGATTTGTTAATAATCCAAACCGTGGACCTTTCGACAGAATGAAAAAGAGTGCAAAAAGCTACTATGATCGCGCTGATCTACGTTCAAATAACCGCGCTATGAATTTAGGAGAAAAACCAAATGCTGGACAGCTATTACGATATGGCATGAGACGAGGGTTATTAAAAAGAGATGCATATAATAATGTGGTCGATGAAAATTTAAAGAAAGAATACGGCCGATCAGCAACAGATTTTGTTACTGATTCTATAGAAAAAAATAAACAACGCACAAGCCAACAATTAATGTCTTATGTCACGGGCAATAAAATAGGTATTCGTGACGAAATGACAAAAGGGGCAGGTGCTGGGGCTGGAGATAGGGCATATGCATCAGCTCTCGGTACACAAGGCAAGATATGGGATGACAACGTAAAAACAGCTGGTGCAATGTTTTCAAGAGAAGGTTATAGCGGCCAAGAATTACATGCAATTGCTACTGGCGGCACCCTTAGAGAAAATAAAGAAGCGAGCGGAGAACAAGTTGAAGCATCAGTCGCCGATGGAGTCCAGTCTAATTATTATCCAAATATTCACGGTATGCTTGATTACGCTACAAAAATACAGGATCCAGAAAAGCGCGCATCATACCAAAAAACTCTTATATCTAAGCTTGCCACAAGCCCAAATAAGCCAAAATATCTATCGGGCCAAGATATTGACGAGCTAAAGCAAGGCACATTCAAAAATACTATCGATGACATGATAGTTAATACAATTGGAAAAAATAAATTATCTCAAGAATCATTTAAATCGATGAGCCCTGAAGAAATGGCTCAATTCACCAATGTGTTGACAGAAAATAAAGATGGAAAACTTAATGTATTAAATAAGCAATTAAATGACTTCCAAAGTACAATCATTGCAGCTATAAATAACCCTAGGTTGAATTTTAGTCCTGCTGAAATAGAAGCTATGAATAAAATGGCAAACGCCGCAAGGTTACAAGGATCCGCTCATAGTAGTGGACAATTCGAATAAAAAGATGCAAGTAATCAATATTGCTCATAAAAAACAGGCATTTAACAACATTTTGCTATAATATAACCAATGGCAGTTTATAAAGTACCTCAGGATGTGGAAGCTGACGATAAGTTGATCGGTCCGTTTAACTTTCGCCAATTTATATATCTGTTAATAGTCTCGGCATCATTTGGAATAGCGTGGTTATTCTTTAATATATTGCCCATTATGGCAGTAATTCCTTTGCCTGTGATTTTGTTTTTTGGGGCGCTTGCGTTGCCGCTTCGTAAAGACCAGCCAATGGAAATTTATATGGCAGCCTTAGTATCATTTTATTTGAAACCAAGGCGTCGTATCTGGGAACCAGACGGACTAGATAATTTGATCGAAATCATCGCCCCAAAAATTGTCGAAGTTCAACGAACAAAGAATTTATCAGTCAATGAAGCTGAGCGCAGACTTAGTTACTTGGCAGAGATTGTCGATAGCCGTGGTTGGGCAGTACGAAGCCCAGGTGGCGTTCAATTACCGAATAGTGCAATGAACAGCGATGTTTATTTTGAAGCTCAACAAGTCGATGACGTACTTGATAATGACAGTGCTATGGTACGTCAAATATCAAACAAATTAGCCGAAAGTGATAATAAACGTCACCAAGACGCAATAAATATAATGCAAAACAAAGCGCCTGCCGCGCCGATACCAATTCCAATTCCTATACCAAAACCACTTTCTGCCGAAGAACGAATCAAACTTGAGTATAATCCTTATCCAAGTGAAATCCATCAAACGGTTGTTCAGCCTTTATTTAACAATCAAGCGCCAGTCGAACAGATAAAACCTGAACCAAACACTAGTAAAGACACTGTTTCTGCTGATATAATGAATCTTGCAAATAATACTAGCTTGTCAATTGAAACAATCGCACACGAAGCAGAGCGTATCAAGAAAAGGCAAGAAGCTAGCGAAGAAGTGGTGATTTCTTTGCGCTAAAATGAATAATAAAAGAGGACGAGAGTGGGGAATAGGCAATTATGCCACCAATTAATCAAATTCAAAATCCAGGTCAACCAGTTCCAGCGCCAAATGGAGCTCCCTTAGCGCAGTCTCAAAAACCACGTAATCCAAACTCGACACAGAACACGTTATTATTATCAGAACTTCGTGACAATATGGTTATTATGGCTGACGGATCATTTAGAGCCGTTGTTGCCTGTAAATCAATCAACTTTGATTTGATGAGTAGCCGTGAACGTGAAGGTGTTGAATATAGTTATCAAAACTTCTTGAATGCATTAAACCATCCAGTTCAAATTTTGATCAGGTCACAACGAATTGATATTGGCCCATATATTGATAAACTTGTTCAAATCCGTCGCAATCAAGACAATATGTTATTAAACGTATTAATGGATGATTATATTAACTTTATCGATATTCTATCTCAAGAAGCAAACATTATGGACAAATCATTCTTTATTGTTGTACCTTATTATCCGCAGGGAGATTTGAATAATCTTATTGAACAAGGAAAAGGTTTCTTTGGAAAGATCGTTTCAAAACCAAAAAACGCCGTGACAAAAATTGATTCATTTACTTACGAAAAAGCCAAAACTGAAGTTAAAAACAGAGTTGATGGTGTTATTGCTGGACTATTTCAAATGGGAATTCAAAGTATTCAATTAAATACAAAAGAGTTGGGCGAGTTATATTATAACTTTTATAATCCAGACACCGCAGTTCGTGAACCATTAGGTAATTTCGAAGACGTTACTTCGATTTATGTTAAAAAAGGTACAAACAACCAACAACCCCCAGCTATGAATGGAGGAATAAAATAATGGCACGAAAAAATCGCAGCGCAGTTGATATTGCCGCCGAACAACGAGCAAGAGAACAAGCCGAAGTTGAACAAGTATTTTTGAAGGGTGTTACGACATTACGCGATCTAATCGCGCCAAGTAGCCTTGAAATTCACTCATCTTACTTCCGATTAGGTACAAAATACGGCCGAACAATGTATATTTATGGCTATCCACGTCAAATTTACACTGGTTGGTTAAGTTCACTAATTAATATTGACGAAGTTTTAGACGTCAGTATGTTTATTTATCCAGTCGAAAGCCAAGTTGTGTTAAATAATTTGCGCAAGAAAGTTTCACAGCTCGAGGCTACTGCATCACTAACCAGTGAACGCGGAAAAGTACGTGATCCAGGTATCGAAGCGGCTATTAACGACGCAGAGGAACTTCGTGACCAATTACAAGTTGGCGCCGAACGGTTCTTCCGCTATGGACTTTATGTGACTTTATATGCCGACAGTTTAGATGAACTTGGTTACATTCAACACAAAATCGAAACATTATTTGGCCAACAAATGGTCTTTAGTAAAGTAGCCAGCAGTCAACAAGAACAAGGTTTGAATAGTACAATCCCTCAAATGAGCGATCAATTGCAAATTCGCCGCAATATGAACACAGGAGCAATTAGTACCAGCTTCCCATTCACGAGTGCCGACCTGACTCAAGAAAACGGCGTTTTGTATGGTATTAATATGCACAATAACGGATTGGTTATTTTTGACCGCTTTAGCCTTGAAAACGCTAACATGGTTGTCTTTGCCAAATCTGGTGCAGGTAAGTCATTTACCGTAAAACTTGAAGCATTACGCAGTATGATGATGGGTAGTGAAGTGTTAATCATTGACCCAGAAAATGAATATCAGAAATTATCTGATGCTGTAGGCGGTGCTTATATTCGTCTCAGTTTAAGTTCGACAACTCGCATTAATCCTTTTGATCTACCCCGAGTTATTGACACTGATGACGCCGATAATGCACTTCGTGCAAATCTAATCACTCTTCACGGATTATTGAAACTAATGTTAGGCGGAACAACTATTAGTAATGGTGTGCCGCTTGCAGCACTTAGCCCAATCGAAGAAGCTGACCTGGATCAAGCCTTGATTGATACATATGCACGTGTTGGTATTACTAGTGATCCATTAACACACAATTCAACTCCGCCAACTATTTCTGACCTTTACGACACGCTACTACACATGGGAAATAGCGGTCCACAACTTGCCCAGCGCTTGCGTAAATATACCTCAGGAACTTTTGCTGGTATTTTCAGTCAACAATCTAATATTGATATCAATAACCCAATGGTTGTATTTAATATCCGTGACCTCGAAGACGAACTTCGTCCAGTTGCGATGTATATTATCCTTAGTCACATCTGGAATGTGATTCGTAGCGAAAAGAAAAAGCGCATGCTAATTGTTGACGAAGCTTGGCAATTAATGAAGTACGACGATTCGGCTAACTTCTTGTTTAGTCTTGCAAAACGTGCCCGCAAATATTACCTTGGACTTACCACAATCACTCAGGACGTCGAAGACTTTATGGGTAGTAAAATGGGTCGTGCAATTGTTGCCAATAGTTCTATGCAAATTTTATTAAAACAATCTTCAAGTGCTGTCGATGTATTATCAGACGTATTTAAATTAACCGAAGAAGAAAAAAAGCGTCTTTCAAACTTCCCAGTAGGGCAGGGCTTGTTCTTTGCTGGTCAAAGCCACGTTCATATTCAAATTGAAGCCAGCCCAACTGAAAAACAATTCATCTCTACAAATCCACGACAAACTCAAAACGATAATTCATATGGAAATAATCAAGTTTAGGTAATTAATTATGAATAGTGACGACCATCTAAATCCCGGACAAAGACATATCGATGACACGACGGATTTTTTGAAGCGCGCTGAAAACAACAAAAACAAAGGACAATCAGATCAATTAGACAATTCAAGTGATTTAAAAAACGCCGAAGAAAATTCAAATTCGAGTTGGAAAAATAACGTTTCTTCAAAAAACATAGCAACTAACATAGGTGGTGGTGTATTTAAATCATTTATAAAAAAACGCGGCCCTGCAGCTACAATTATGCTTACTTTGTTGTTTGGCGGTATGGGCATTAGTACGTTATTGTCACCATCATTACTTTTAATGCAAATGCGTGAAGTTTTTACTGATAAATTCAATAATCAACTGACAAGTTTAGAAAAACGCAAAGTATCTTTCTATACAAATAAAACCACTAGTGGTAGCTGTTCTGGTATTAAAATTGCCTGTAAATTTTCAACCTTTTCAGAAAAGCAAATCGAAAACTTTAAAAAAGCAGGCATCGATATTGAAGTAGACGCAGATGCGTCAAAAACAATGACTGGCCGTTCAAGAGCAACTAGCTTTAGTTTTGAAGGAAATAAAATATCAGCATCAGAATTTAACAGTAAATTAAAAAATGATGTAAAATTCCGATCCGCCGTAAAAGTTGCCTATAATCCAAAATTATCTTCTTTTTCTGACACCGTTTACAACAAAATCGCCAGACTTTTCAAAGTATCAAAAACCACCAAGACAATAACTGGCGATACTGATGAAGCAAGACTTAAAAGCCTACAAGAAGATATGAATTCAAAAAACAACAACATCAAAAGAGTTGGTGTTGGCGATATTGATGAAAATGGAAATGTATTAACAGACTCCGAAGAGGATCTCAAAAAAATAGACGAAATGAATAGTAAGATTGACGACCTCGTTAAAGAAGCTGACAGTTTAGCTGACAGTGGAGATAAACTTGCATCCGAAATACTTGATGGGATTGATGGTGGGGGCGACCTAAATATTACAAAAGGTGTGGCGCTCGGGGCATTAGATGGTGTCGCAACATCTTTAAAGGTTACGGATACTCCCGATATGGCATGTTCAATCAAACAAAGCTTCGCAGCACTCACTTTTGCTGCTAAAACCGTTCGTTCTGCTCAATTAGCAAGATTTGCAATGTTCTTTTTAACATCAGCAGATCAAATAAAGGCAGGTAAAGCTGATCCAAACACTATATCTTTCCTTGGTAAAATATTAACTTCAACCAAAAACGGTAAATCAGCTACAGATTCATTTGGTTTTAAATACGCAGCCTACGGTGATACTGGAAAATTACCGTCCTCAGCATCTCAATATATGACTGGTGGTGGTTTAACTGGAGTATTATCAAAAATTAATTCAATCGCAGATGACGTTATAAATTCTTTTGGTGGAAATAAAGTCTGTAAATTCTTAGGCAATCCTTTCGTAAGTGCAGCCTCATTAATCGTTGGTGTTGGCTTATTTCTCGTACCCGGTATAAACGTAGTCTGGACAGCAAAAGAAATTGCTGAAGCTGGTAAAACTGCTGTATTTACATTAGCCATGATAGCACTACCATCTATGTTAAAAGATATAGTAGCTGGAAATTTAATTGATAGTTCAACAATTGGCGAATCTGCTGGAAATGCGATTACATCAGGCGCATCATCTATGATGGGATCGGTAGCTCATGCTGGTGGTAATGCACCACTAACACCATCTCAGGCTGTCGCATATAACAACGCAACAAAAGATGTTATTGCGCAATACGCCGAAGAAGATAGATTAGCTTATGGTCAATTTGATATTACAAATAGTAATACATTCCTTGGTAAATTAGCCTTGAATTTAACTCCGTTTATTAGTAATTTATCATCGTTATCTGGAGTATTTAATTCAATAACTTCGATGCCAATAAAATCATTTGCTTCAATTACAGCTCCTATATCTTATGCAACCAGTACTGACGAATATACAATGTGTGAAGATCCAGAGTATAGAAGTTTAGGTGTTGCGACTGATCCATTTTGTAACGTTTATTATGGTATTCCAGTCGAAGATCTAGATATATCTCCAATAGATGTTGTAGAAAAACTATATGATTTACACAGAATAGAATCTATTAAAGGAGTAGACCGAGAGGATTTTCCACAGATTTCTGAAGAAGGTAGTCCAATAGATAAATACCAAAGTTTTGTAAACAAATGTATTAATAACACAGAACCATTAACTGATAGCGAATGTATGTACGGTACATCGATATTAATTGCAAAAAGCTACCAAGTAATCGATGAAGTAACTAAAGAAGTGTTAGAATCATGGCCGGAAGTAAGCATTAGTAATAAGTATTTCTATATTAGCTCAATGGATCAACGAATAGAAAATATGATGGATAATATTTAATATGAAAAAGATTATTATATTTGCAATTACATTAATAATTACTTTAAATCCAGTAAAAGTATTTGCTTTTGATAATAATTATTTTTATAACGTAAATGATATTATATTTTTTGATGAAAACAGTAGTTGTGATTATGTAACCAGTTCATTTGGGTCAGCTAGTCAGACTCCAACACTTACAGATTTCGTAGATAGATACGGCGAAGGTGCTTATAATGTCGGTAAAAAATATGGAATTCCATACGAAGCAATTTTGGCGCAAGGAATTTTGGAATCTGGTTACGGGCAATCATCGCTTGCTTATCAATACTTTAATTTCTTTGGTATGAAAGCTGGTAGTAGTTGGACTGGCGGAACAGTTGTTATGAGTACAAGCGAAGAGTATACACCAGGCGTAAATACTCAAATTGAAGCTGCTTTTAGAACATATCCAACCGTTGAAGCTGGATGGGAAGGTTATGCCTTATTTATCACAAACAATGGCAATCCAGCCAGATATAAAGATGCTTTAAATTATTACAATGATTACGCTGGTTATATTAAAGCCGTAAAAGATGCTGGGTATGCCACCGACAGTACTTATACTGAAAAAGTTACTAATCTTGCAAATGGTATAGCCGA
The DNA here is from genome assembly GCA_964575635.1 of uncultured Saccharimonas sp. (SeqCode). Taxonomy (GTDB): domain Bacteria; phylum Patescibacteriota; class Saccharimonadia; order Saccharimonadales; family Saccharimonadaceae; genus UBA1547. The sequence goes on from CAZNQY010000001.1 coordinate 44,721, forward strand.
TTATATTAAAGAAAATAATAAATGGCCACCTTCATCACAATCCGAAAAACCATCCATTGATTATGGACAAATAGCTTCGGAATCAACTTCATCAATAGATTCTTGTAGTAACGGAATAGTTGCTGGTGATATCGTTCAAACAGCCTTAAGTTTTGCAAAAAGTGAGCCTGTTGAAAACGGCGTAAATCAAATTAGTGACGCAATACCTGAATATGTAAGTGCAATAAATCAATACAATCCAGGAGCAAGCGTTGCGGATTGCGGAATGTTTGTAGGTACTGTAATGATCGCAAGTGGTGTTGACTCGAATTATCCAAAAAGTGGCACAAGTATTCAATTAGATTACGTAAAAAGTAATCCAGATAAATATCTGGTAATAGATAATCCCCAAAGAAATAACCTTGAAGCAGGTGATATATTAATCGTAAATAATGGCGAAGATCACCACACAATGATATACACAGGCAACAGTCCTTATCCAGCCGTAGATGCATCCCAGGATGAGCGAGTACCAAGTGTTCGAACCGAAGCAAGCCTGGCTTCAATATTAAGTAAATCTGGCGTTGTTATCGCAAGGGTTATTAAATAATGAATAAAAAAATAATATCATTATTGATATTTATCGTAATTTTTATATCAATCGTTTTTGCAGTGTATTATTACATCACGCCTAAATCATATTTAAAAATCGAAGTAGCACCCGAACAGGTTTCTTTAAAAATCGATAACGAAAATAGTATAAATATTACAAACGGTAATAAAATTACAATCAAACCTGGTGATCATAAATTAGTTTTTTCAAGAGATGAATTCGATTCATATACTATTAATATATCCATCAAAAAAGACGAATCCAAATCTGTTATCGCTGTATTAAAAGCTTTAACCGAGAACGCAAAAAAACTACTCAATAATAGTAAATCAAATAAAGTTATCGAGAAATTTACAGGTTTAAAACTAAATATTCAAGATAATAAATTATTATCAGATTTTCCAATTTTAAAAATATTGCCAATAAATAATCCTTATTACAGAGTTATGGCTTGTAATTCAAAACAATTTCCAAACGACTCCGAAAAGATCGCTATTTGTGTAATTATGGATGATTTAGGTTATAAAAATGATCTAAAAAACGAAATTATTAATCGCGGATATAATCTGGATAGTTACGAAGTTATTTGGAACTAGATAAATTAATATTTTTAATATCCGTATCAATATTATCTGGTAATTTAGTCGAAGTAATAATAACTTGTTTATCGCTCAAAAATAATCTTTTTTGACGTTCGTCATCAAGTTCGCCAAATACATCATCTAATAATATAATTGGTTTTTCACCAACTATATTTTCTATGATATTTATTTCTAAAAATTTCAATGCCAAAATTATACTACGGACTTCACCACGCGATGCTATATCAAGAGCAGGGGAATTATTAAAATTAAATATCACATCATGTCGATGTAATCCAGTACTGGTATATCCAAGCGCAATATCTTTTTCGGTGTGATAATAAAGATCGTTTAATATTTTTTGTTTAATATCGCCTATATAAGTATTTGAATAGTGTATTGAAACAATATCATTATTATTAGCAATAATTTTATAGGCGTCATTTAAATTACTATTAATTTGTTCAATAAAAGCAATTCGCTTCTCGATAATATATGATCCATATTCACTTAATGTCATATCCCAAACAAATAACTCATCTCGCTTCATATAAGGCTGTTTCAGGAGATTATTCCGTTGTTTTAGGGCTCTATCATATTTATGTAGATATGACGAATATAAAGGGTCTAATTGACTGACAAATCGGTCAATAAATTGTCGGCGGCGATTTGGTGATCCATGAAGTAATCGTAAATCATCAGGCTCGAATAAAACAACCGGAGATTTATATTTCGGCGTCATTCGATACATTTCTTTATTATCGATAGTAATTTTTTTGCGCTTGGCTTGAATTTCGGAATTAAAAGATATTATTCTTTTATCACTGTTATTTAATTCTAGATTAATAGACCACCAAAGTTTATCTTTTTTTAAAATATCCGCATCGGTTCCCTTGAAAGAAGATCCCTGTAATGATAAATAAATAGCCTCTAATATTGAAGTCTTACCAGACCCATTAATACCTGTAATTACAGTAGTATTAGGTGAAATAATCGCATTAAATTCATTATGTGATCGAAAGTTTTTGAGTGATATTTTTTTAATCACTGGCATTTATAATTAACTCTTTAAAGGCATTATTATATGGAAATAATCTGTATCTTTTTTAGTTGATTTAATAATACATGGTGATAATTTACCACTAAAACTAAAGATTATTTCATCGCCGTCAACAACCGAAAGAGCTTCTTTTAAATATCTAGAATTTAAAGTAATTTGGCCATCTTCACTTACAGTTGCTTTTGCTTCTGATGTATTTTCACCAAGTTGTGATGCAATAGAGTGAATAGAAAGATTATTTTTTTCTTTATTAGCCGTTAATATTACACTGCCACCAGATTCGCGGGCAAATAATCCAGCAATTTTTGTTATACCAACAAAGTCGCTTTTATTTAATACAACTTCAGTTTCAGATTGTTTTGGAATTAATTGTCTGTAATCTGGGAATTTACCGTCAATTAAACGACTAATAATTTCTGTGTCATTAATTCTAAAACGCACTTGAGTTTCGTCGAATAAAATATTTATTTCTTCACTATCTTCGGTAATATTACGCATTACTTCTTGTAAAGTTTGAGTTGGAATAATTGCTGACACATCACTTTTAGTATCAACTAATTTACGTTCTGATAATCTATAACCATCTGTTGCAGCTAAATATAATTTACCATCAAGAGAGTGCCAATAAACACCAGTTAATACTGGGCGAGTAGTATCACTACTGGTTGTAATAATTGTTTGAGAAACAGATTGTTTAAAATCTTCGATCTTTATACTATATTGAATTGATGAAGATTCATTAATAGTTGGCAGTTCTGGAAATTCATCAGCAATAAAACCATTAATAATGGAATTATAACTGCCACATTTAATATGTAAATTATTATTAACAACTTTTAATTCAACTGAATCTTTTGGTAGGTTAGAAACAAACTCTGCCATTAGTTTTGCTGGAATTGTAATTGAACCAGGTTTAATGATTTTTACATTTATATATTGAGTAACTGCAATCTCTAGATTAGTAGCTGCTATTAATAAACGATTATTATCAGTACGAAGAAGTATGTTTCCAAGTATTGGTAATTGTGTCTTTGTACTTGCTACTCTACTTACTGCGTTAATAGCTTTGGCTAGTTTTTCTTGTGTAACAATGAGTTCCATTATTATGTATTACCTTTCTTTAAATTCTTTTTAGGGGTTCTAATAATAGGTACTGTGGAAAGTGAGTAAAACTCTTATTCAACAGATGTAAAATTGTAAATTTGGTTGTGGAAAAAGCCTTGGATAAAACTTGTAAGAAATAGTTGATAAGTAGAGTTTTTACCCATAGTTTATTAATTAGGTTATTAATTATATTCACAACTGTGCAAGGATATTCACTGTTTGAATAACTATTATTCCTAGTATTATCCAGAGTTTTTACACAGGTATTTTGTATAGTTTTAGGCATATAATTTCTCGCGGATAAACGAAACTTGTTCACGAATCATATAATCTAATTTTATAGCTTTTTCAATTTTTTCAACTGAATGAATTGCTGTAGTATGATCTTTGCGACCTAATTCTTCGGCAATTTTAGGGAAACTAAGGTGTAATTCACTGCGAAGTAAATACATCGCAATCTGGCGTGGAACAACAATATGTTTATCGCGTTTTGCACTACAAATTTCTGTTACATCAATTTGGAAATGTTTAGCAGTTTTATCAATAATTTGCTTACTCGATATATGTTGTGGTCGAGAATGTCTGATATTTCCAAGTAACCCTTCGGCAGTTGATAAATCAGGTTCGATACCACGCATTTCGGCATAAGCAAGTAATTGGTTTAAAGCGCCTTCAAGTTCCCTAATATTAGTTTTTATATTAGTTGCTAAATATTCAGTAGTTTCACGGTTTAGATTAACACCTGATTGAGATGCTTTAATATTCAAAATTGCACATCTGGTTTCAAAATCAGGCATTTGAATATCAATTGTCATTCCCATTTCAAAACGACTACGTAGACGTTCTGTTAATGTTGGAATACTCTTTGGTGGTTTATCACTACTGATAATAATTTGTTTATTATTCTGATGAAGGTGATTGAAGGTATGAAAGAACTCTTCTTGAGTTTTTTCTTTACCAGCAATAAATTGCATATCATCAACAATTAATACGTCGATATTACGATATTTATCTGAAAAACCTTTTTTCTTGAATCTAATATGTTCCAAAAATTCATTTACGAAAGTTTCGGAGCTGATATATAAAATTCTAGCTTTTGGATTATTCTTCATAATTTCATTTCCAATTGCTTGCATTAAGTGAGTTTTACCTAAACCAACGCCACCATAAAAATATATTGGGTTATATTTAACACCAGGACTAGTCGCGACAGCCCGACTAGCTGTATAAGCAAGGTCATTACTTGACCCAACTATAAAATTATCAAAAGTATAACGCGGATTAAGTCCATTTGAATTTACGACATTGCCACTGATCTGAGATTGGTTAGATGTATTATTTTGTGGTAATAAACTATCAGCTGTTTGTTGATTTGTAGTTGTGTTTTCTTTAGTTATTTCACGACTTAATTTAGTTTTTTTATTTGCCGTATCTATTACATAAGAAATTTGTAGGGGATTCACACCATTTTTTACCAAGACATTTTTTATTTGATCGTTAAATTTAACTTCAAATTGTTTTTTAGCAAAGATATTTGGAACTGATATAACTACGCCAGCGTCACTATGATCAACTAACTCAGTATTTTTAAACCAAGTTGTGAATGTTGCGTGTGAAACTGATAATTCAATTTCACTAAGCACACTCTGCCATAACGCATTATGCATAGTAAACCCCTCTTAAAAAACTGTTTTATTGTTTATAACTATACTTTAGGAATTAGTTTTCCACAACCCATAATATGTAGTAAAAAAATACAGTAAATAGGGGTATCAGTTATACACAATTATATTCTTTATCTATAAATGTGTGGAAAAGTAGGGTAGTAATGTGTATAACTTTTATATATAAAGAAATAGATTTGATAAAAATTCAAATATTACCTTGCAAATATTAGGTATTTTAAGGTAAAATATTATAGATATGCCAAAGAGAACATTTCAACCACACACACGTCAACGTGCTCGTACTCACGGGTTCCGTGCTCGTATGTCCACAAAAGTAGGACGTGCTGTTTTAAAGCGTCGCCGAATTAAAGGCCGCGCAAGATTAACAGTCTAGATAAAATAACTGCAGTAAAATGCAGTTATTTTTTATCTTTAATATAATTTTAGGTATAATCAATACAGATGATTCCTTTTAATAATAGATTTCACGGTCATAGTAGTCTTGGGTTTGTATATAAAAACGGCCTGAGTTTTAGGTCGCGGTTTTTTGTATTAAAGGTAGTCGAGAATAAAAAACGCAAAAAAACCCGTACAGCCGTAGTTGTAAGTAAGAAAGTTTTAAAAAGCGCGGTCAGACGTAATAGAATTAGGCGCCGAGTATATGAATATATCAGACAAGATATTAATAATTATGCCAAAAGTTATGATATTGTGATGATCATTTCATCGGCCGAGATTTACGCAATGCCAGCTAACGAATTAAAAGAGCAGCTTGATCAAATATTTTATCAAGCTAATCTGGAAAAAATTTCGTAATAATTTACAAAAACTGGTATAATATATAATAATTAATTGCTTTTTTGGAGTGAATAGGTGAATTTATTTGATACGATTGTAG
>CAZNQY010000002.1:0-44779 GCA_964575635.1 uncultured Saccharimonas sp. (SeqCode)
TCTATCTATCTATCTATCTATCTATCTATCTATCTATCTATCTATCTATCTATCTGACGCTCGTATTGTTTTATTTCTAAATGTATTGTATTATTAAGTAAACGTGGATAATAGATATCCACTATACATAACAAATTGAATTAAGGAATTTACATAATGAAGTACTCACAGGCGATTGAATGGGCGGTTTGTATACTTGCACTGATTGCTGCAGAAAAGCAGATGGTAACTAACGAAGAATTACATCGAAGACTAAAAGTTTCATCTTCTTACTTAAAGAAAATTACTCGAAAGTTGGTAGTTGGGGGGCTTATTAAATCAAGTTATGGATCACGTGGCGGGTTTAGCTTGGCTCGAAATATGCGCGATATTACTCTTTACGATTTAATTGAATCTATTGATGGTAATGAAGCTTTTTATCAGCCAAGCGGCTTGTTTGAAAGTGTATTCCCAGGCAAAGTTAAAAAGGTAAAACACGGTACAACCCTATTGTCGAATGCGTTTTATGAAGCTCAAGAAAAAATGAATAAAAAATTAAAAAAGACAAACATGGCGCAGTTGATCGGTGCACTCGAAAGGATATAAAAATATGAAAAAAATTAAATTGCCAAGTCTATTAAAGGCGGAGTGGAAGCATTTGTTCAAAAACAAAATGTTGTTCATCTCGACATTTGTCATTTTGTTTATCCCAATTATGTACGGAGGATTCTTTTTGGGTTCGATTTGGGATCCGTACGGAAGTACCAGCAATTTACCAATTGTTGTAGTGAATGAAGACGGCGGTGCGACGCTGGATGGTAAATCTGTTAATTTGGGTGACGAAATAGTTTCTAATTTGAAAAATGATCATAATTTGGATTGGCATTTTGAATCATCAGAGAATGCCAAAAAAGGTATGGATGAAAATTCCTATTATATGCAAATCAGCATTCCGTCTGATTTTTCAAAAAATGCGGCGAGTATTGCGACCGATAATGTAAAAAAGAGTGTGATTAATTATCAGGTTGCGGCTTCGAAAAATTACATCGGTACGGTTATTAGTGATGCGGCTGTTGATAAGTTAAAATCAGATGTATCCGTAAAACTTTCGAAAGCTTATGTTGATGCAATTTTTTCAAAAATCACTTTAATGTCGGATGGTATGCAAAAAGCATCAACTGGCGCCGGCACACTTAGCGATGGACTTTCGAAATTAAAATCAAGTTTGAGCGATTTCACTACGGGTCTTACTAGTTATACTGACGGCGTAGGTAAAGCTGCTGGTGGACAGAAACAGGTTAGTGATGGTCTTGCACTTATTAAGCAAGGTAGCGTTAAACTGGAATCCGGCTTAATTCAAATGAATTCTCAGCTGCCAAGCGAAACTGACATTACATCGTTAAAAGCTGGTCTCTCTCAAATACAATTAGGATTGAGTCAATTAAATACTCAGCTCAGCGCGCCTTCGAGTTCGACCCTGGGAGCTGATGTTCTATCTGTTGGCGGCAATCTAACTACTATTGGATCTCAGTTGTCATTACAAGGCAGCGACCTAACTGCACTAGCTGGTCAAATTAATAGTTCAAGTGCGTCACAAGCTGAAAAAGATGCAATGAGCGCACTAATAACAACTTTGAATGGCAGATTAGTAACACAATCTACGGCAGTTGCGAGTGCTGGAACGACACTTGACGATGGAGTGGCGTCAGATAACGATATTGCTGGACAATTAGCTATATTGGACGCACAAAATACTCAATTGAAAACTACTATTGCAACGCTTAATGCTGGAATGACAAGTGCAAATACATCTGCACAACTCGCATTAAATGGATTCTCATCAATTCGCAGTGCTACTTCACAATTAACAATTGGAGCTAACGGATTAAATACCGGCGTAAGCTCAGCGATTGGCGGCAGCGGCCAAGTGTTAACAGGCCTTGTAACTCTTAATGACAATTCGTCGAAATTAAACGGCGGAGCTGCGTTGATGGGTAACGGAGTTGGTAGTCTGAATGATGGCAGCTCAGAATTGTATTCAAAGCTTACAGCCGCTGCATCAGAACTCCAGTTACAAAATATTGGATCAGAAGTTTCTGAACACATCGCAACTCCAATAACATCAGAGAAGACATCAAAGGGTAATGTGCCAAACTACGGCCACGCACTTGCACCTTATGTATTGTCACTTGGTTTGTTTGTTGGTGCATTAGTATTCAACTTCATTTATCCAATTAGAAAAACTTATGGAGTTATAAAAAACGGTAAATCATGGTGGTTATCTAAATTCTCTATAGGATTTGCTGCTGCAACATTGCAGGCGATTGTAATGGATGTGATTATGATTTGTGTTCTTGGGCTAAAACCAGATAACCTGCTTGCATTCTACTCTGTAACTATTGCAACTGGCCTTGCGTATATGGCAATTGTAATGTTCCTTGCAATGGCATTTAACAACCCTGGCCGTTTCGTGGCGATGGTAATATTAGTTCTTCAACTTGGTGCTTCTGGTGGTACTTTCCCGTTGCAGCTTTCAAATAGTTTCTTTCAAGCTATTAGTCCATACTTACCAATGACATATTCAATCCTAGGGCTTCGCGAATCGATATCGTCTGGTCTTGGCTCGGGTGTTTTTTGGTCAAGCACACTCATATTAATTGGTGTTGTGGTCGTGTTTAACGGTTTAATCGCTGGCATGCTTACACTTCGACATAAACGTGGTTTTGCTCCTGACGAAGACTAGCGATATTCTTTACACTTACATATCGCTCATGCTAAAATACCAACATGAAAAAACAGCTATCGAGCAATAATCACGCCTTCACAATAGTAGAACTCCTAGTAGTAATAGTAGTCATAGGCATTCTTGCAGCCATTACGATCATTAGCTATTCTGGTATCTCAACAAGAGCTAAAATATCTTCTCTTCAATCAGACTTAACTAACTCAAGTAAGCTATTAAAGATGTTCTATGTAGATAATGGAACCTATCCATCTACCATATCAACAGACTGTATAGCTAGCCCAACAACCGCAACCAACCTATGCCTTAAACCAAGTAACGGTACTGACCTCACCGCAACTCCGTATTTCAAACCAGATAATAACTCATTTGGACTAACTGCCACAAACGGCAGCCTAGTTTATTGTATAACCGAAAACTCCACCCCAACCATAGGAGCTTGCGTAGCCCCGAATCTAGCAACTACTGATCCAGCTAACTGGATACAAGTAGGTACTCAAGTATGGGCTAAATATAATCTCAATGTCGGAACACGAATAGCCGGAGTATCTGATCAAACCAATAATGGCGGCACTAACATAGTCGAAAAGTATTGCTATGGCGATACCGAAGCCGGTTGTACTAACACTGACTCAAATGGCATACCTTATGGCGGTCTTTATCAATGGACTGAAGCCATGAAATATTCAACAACCGAAGGCGCTCAAGGCATTTGCCCTATTGGTTCACATATACCAAGCGACGCTGATTGGAAAACGCTAGAATTACAACTAGGTATATTGTCAGGTTCGGCGGCGGGACAACTTGATAGTAGCACTAGCTGGCGAGGTACAATTCAAGGAACTCAATTAAAGTCTGGTGGAGACTCTGGGTTGAATATGCCAATTGCCGGATATCGTGCTACCAGTGGCTCCTTTATTGATTTTAACTATAATACTATTTTGTGGTCTAGCTCGGAGTTTGGGGGTGGTGATGCTTGGGCTCGAAATTTGAATTTGGGCTTCACTACGGTATATAGGCTTTATTCTGGTAAGGCTTACGGCATGTCTGTGCGCTGCCTAGGAAATTAATTTGAATCACTTTTATCATTCGCTATTTTGTGTAAAGTCTATTTACTAACATAAATCCGAATTTAATAATATCAGAAATTAAGCCTTATTAGGGTTAGTAATATATACGAATTATAATCCTATCTTGACTTACTACTACTAATACTAGTATAATTAACTAACTTACAAGAGGCGACAGATGTGACCGAATCCTCTTCTCGTGATTAAAGTAGATATTAAATTGATAATAATAAAATAGGAGAAAATAGTAATTTTATGGGTCAAAGAAGACTCGCTAACGCACAGGCTGATGATCAATCAAAACGACCAGAATCGGCTAAAGGACATCAAAAATCAAACAATACCGTACTAAACGGTACTACAATTCGTAAGGGTGAAGTTTTTCGTGCGCAACGTCGCAACAGTGAAAACGTTAATCAACGGGCAAGTCAGCACGTTATTAATATTCCTGTAAATAAATCTCTTTACAACGGATACGATGGTCGTCAATTTAGCCCTGCTGATCAAAAAAAGCAAGTACGCATTACTGGTCCAAAACTAAGGATTATTCCTTTGGGCGGACTAGGAGAAATGGGTATCGGCAAAAATATGATGGCGATGGAGTTTGATAACGATATTATCGTGATCGACTGTGGATTCTTGTTCCCTGGTGGTGACTATCCTGGTATTAATTACATTACGCCTGATGTAACTTACCTTGAAGAGAACAAGCACAAAATTCGTGCGATTATCTTTACGCACGCTCACCTTGATCACATCGGTGCTTTCCGACATATTGCCCCAAAGATTCCAGCACCGGTTTATGCTACTAAATTCACAATTGGCATGATTCAACGCACGATGGAAGAAGTCGACAATGGCTATGATCCTGAATATATCGAAGTTAATCCAGAAATTCACGAACAAGTTCAACTTGGCGACAGTTTCAATATCGAATTGGTTCGCATGGATCACTCAATTCCGGATTCTGCAGGTATTATTATCCGAACTCCTATTGGAAATATTTTCCATACGGGTGACTGGCGCTTTGAAAGTGCACCAGTTGATGGCAAAAAAGTTGATATGGAACGCATTACCGAGGTAGCTACCAAAGAAGGCTTCTTGATGTTACTTAACGAGTCCACAAACTGTGAATCAGAAGGAACACACCAACATAGCGAGTTCGACATTCAACAGAGTATCGGTCAAGTTATGGAAAAATATCAAAACAACCGATTGATTATCAGCTGTTTTAGTAGCCAAATCCACCGTATGCAAATTTTGCTCGAGGAAGCTCAACGACACGATCGTAAGGTTGCTTTTGCTGGTTATAGCATGATCCAAAACCTTGAAGTTGCACTACGAACTGGTACTATCAAGGTTCCAAAAGATGTTATTGTCAAAATGGAAGATTTGGTCAAGATGCCTGATGGCAAAGTTACAATTATTTGTACTGGCTCACAAGGTGAATTCAATGCCGTTCTTAACCGTATGGCAAGTGGTAGTCACAAATTTATCAAGATCAAGAATAATGACGTTATTGTATTTAGCTCTAACCCGATTCCTGGTAACGAGAAATTCGTCGTTCGAACAATCGACGGTTTGATGCGCGAAGGTAGTGATGTTATCCAAAACGGCAAAACTCACTTAACTGGTATCGGACCTCTCCACTTATCTGGACACGCTTATTATGATGACCACGTACAGATGATTAATGCCGTACATCCACGTTTTTACATGCCGATTCACGGAGAATTCCACATGCTTGTCCACAATGCCGAAATTGCGGAAAAAGAAGCAGGCTTAAAGCGCGAAAACATCTTTGTTTGCGACAGTGGTGATATTATCGAACTAACTGCTGATAGCTGCCGTAAAGCCGGCCGAATCCATGTTGGTGGAATTATGTATGATGACAGTGGTGCAGTTGTATCCGAAGTTGTCCTAAAAGACCGTATCCATATGGCGAGCGAAGGTATGTTTATCGTTGTTCTAACTGTTCAGCGCGGTAGTGGACGATTGATGACTAGCCCTGACATTATCAGCCGTGGATTTATCTATATGCGTGATAACGAAGAATTGATGGGATTAATTCGTCAGTATCTAAAACAAAAAGTTGCTCGTGTTTTCTCAAACAAACACGTCGACCTAGATGTTGTCAAAAAAGAAATCAAAGACGAAGTTACTCACATTCTTTATGATCAAACTCGCCGTACGCCAATCGTTATCCCAGTGATTAACGAAATCGGTGGTTCTGGTGGTAATAATCGACCACAACAACGCCAAGGCGAAGAACAGAATTCAGTTCAAGGCGAAAACAATAATCGCCCGAACAACAACGGCAATCGACCACAACAATTCCGTAATCAGAATCGAAACCAAGGTCAGCAAAACCAAGGGCAAAATCGTAATCAACAACCTCGTCGTTTCCCAACGCCACAGGTTCCAGATAGCGAAGCAACTGAACCCCGACAACGCATCGACACTCGCGGTTACTAAAACCCACAAAATAAACCCACATTAATCTGTGGGTTTATTTTTGTTAGTTACATCAAAGATATTATCAAAATACTTACACTTGCAAAATGTGGTAAAATTTGCTATAATATGAGCATGTGAGCGGAGAAGAAAAGCTCGCTTTTCTTTTACCGAACAGCGAAATATTATATTTTCAAATATAATATGTATATCATTTTTAACACAAAAACGCATATAATAGGGTAACATGGCAAAAAAGAAAAAATCATCACGAAAAAACAAAGGTAATCTAGCCCCTGAACATCAGCTACCGTCAGGTTTTTGGCGTCAAGTTGGCGCATTGTTCTTAATTGCTATATCGATATTATTTATTGTTGCTTGGTTTGGCGCCGGTGGTCCAATACTTGATTGGGCACACAATACTGCGATGTCGACAATTGGCTATGCGGTTTTTGTCATTCCATTCCTTTTTGTCTATATTGGTGTTGAAATTTTTAGGGCAGAGAATAATCGCTTGCCATTTATTATGCAATTTGCGACCGTGTCGGCGATTGTTTGGTTTGCTGGTTTATTTGGACTACTAAAAGGATCTGACGGTAAGATGTGTGGTGGCTTTGTAGGCGAAGTTGTTAATAGTGGAATGTTGGCGCTGGTTAATTCAACAATTGCCGCTTTCGTCTATATATTATTAATTGCAATTACATCTATGTTTATCTTACGAGTTTCTCCTTTTGCGGTTATTAGCCGTCTATGGGAAATGATTCGTCGTGATGATACAGAATACGAAGAAAACGTCAAAGTTATGCGCAACGCTGCTGCACTTGATGATGGCAAAAAATCTGCTGTAATTAGTAGCGATTTCAAGATGAACGCTGGTGTGGCTGTGCTTGATCACGCAGCGGGTGATGATGAAAAGAAGCAGAGTAAACTGTCTAGCCTAAAGGGTAGTATTGTTCGTGACAAAGCAGCCGAAGAACAAGCAGCACTTGTGACTGTTAGTGACCCAAATTGGCAACCCCCAAGTTTGGATCTGCTCGAGAAAAAGCAATCTCCAGCTGATGCTGGCGACGTACAACAAAATGCTATGATTATTAAAAATACTTTGAGTGAATTCGATATTGATGTCGAAATGGAAGGCGCAAACATTGGTCCAAAGGTGACTCAATATACTCTTCGTCCACCAAGTGGAGTTAAATTAACTCGTATTACTGCACTTGAAACAAATATCGCCCTAAACCTAGCGGCGCAAACTCTTCGCATTGAAGCGCCAATCCCTGGTCATAAATTAGTTGGTATCGAAGTTCCAAACCGCAAAGCAGCCGATGTCCGTTTGCATTCAGTTTTGACTAGCAAGAGCTGGAAAAATACTCACGAACCATTGGCATTTGCAGTTGGTAAAGATATTGCTGGTGACGCGATAGTAGGCGAGCTAAACAAGATGCCGCACCTTTTGATCGCTGGTCAAACTGGTTCTGGTAAGTCAGTTATGATGAATACATTAATTTCTAGCTTGCTTTATCACAACAGCCCAAGCGAAATGAAATTGATTTTGGTTGACCCAAAACAAGTTGAAATGGCGCTTTATCAAGATATTCCACACTTATTAACACCAGTTATTACTGAACCTGATAAAACGATTAGCGCGCTCAAATGGGCCGTTAATGAAATGCAACGTCGATATACGCTACTTGCGGATCACAAAGTTAAAGACATTAAATCTTATAACCAGATGGTTGCCGAGAGCCGTAAACATGTAACGATTGTGGACGAAGAAGGAATTGATCAGGAACACGAAAACGGCGCGATGCCATATATAGTGATCGTGATCGACGAGTTGGCTGACCTGATGATGGTGGCAGCGCGCGATGTTGAAGCTTTGATTGTACGCTTGGCACAAAAATCTCGTGCCGTTGGTATTCACTTGGTACTTGCGACGCAGCGTCCATCAGTTGACGTTATTACTGGTCTGATCAAGGCAAATATTCCGGCCCGAATTGCCTTTACAGTGGCGTCCCAAATTGACTCACGTACGATTTTGGACCAAATTGGTGCCGAGAAATTACTTGGACAAGGTGATATGTTGATGTTGACAGCGACTATGAGTAAACCTCGTCGTATTCAAGGTGCTTGGGTGACTGACGAAGAGATTATGAAATTAACAAACCACTTAAAGATGCAATCACCACCGCAATATAATGACGAGATTATTTCTCAACCTGTCCAATTAAATGGTAAAGGTGGGGTAGTAATGGACTTTGACGGTGGTGGCGATGACGATTTGTATCGTGATGCCGTGCGAGTTGTTTTGGATGCCGGTAAGGCTAGCGCTAGCTTATTGCAGCGCCGATTGCGAGTTGGCTATTCACGCGCAGCGCGTTTGATCGAGAGTATGGAAGAACAGGGGATCGTTGGCCCACAGGACGGTGCCCGCCCACGTGATGTATTGATCAGTAGTATGGATGAGCTTGGCGGCTCGCCAGACAATCTCTAGTTAAAATCTATTATGTTTATGTTAATATATAAGCATATGTTTAGAGCAAATAAATCCGATTTATTTTTGAAAAAACCCAACAATCAAGCCTTCACTATAGTCGAACTCCTAGTAGTAATCGTAGTCATAGGCATCCTAGCTGCCATTACAATCGTTAGCTATTCTGGTATCTCAACAAGAGCTAGGGTATCTTCTCTTCAATCAGACCTAACTAACTCAAGTAAGCTGTTAAAGATGTTTTATATAGACAACGGTATGTATCCATCTACAATATCTACCGACTGTACTACTACTCCTACTACTACAACTAATCTATGTCTAAAACCAAGTAATGGTACTGATTTTACGGCAACTCCGTATAGTAGCTCAACTCCTTCTTCATTTACATTAACTGCCACAAACGGAGATCTTGTTTACTACATTACGGAAGACTCAAGCCCAACTGCTGGTGTGTCTACTCCATCAAACCTAGCAACCACAGATCCAGCCAACTGGATACAGGTTGGCACTCAAGTTTGGGCTAAATACAACCTTAATGTCGGAACGAGAATAGCTGGAATATCAAATCAAACCAACAACGGCGGTACAAATATAGTCGAAAAATATTGTTATGGCGATACTGATGCTGGATGTACTGACACTGACACAAACGGCATACCTTACGGCGCTCTTTATCAATGGGATGAAGCTATGAAATATGTCACAACCGAAGGTGTTCAAGGCATCTGCCCAACTGGCTCTCACATTCCTAGTGATAATGATTGGAAGATATTAGAACTACAACTTGGCATGGCACCAGGTTCAGCTGAGGGACAGGTTGATGCGGCTGACTGGCGCGGTACCGATCAGGGCACGCAGCTTAAGTCAGGCGGCGCTTCGGGACTAAACCTGCCGCTTGCCGGCTCCCGCCGCACTAATGACGGGTCCTTCAGGAGTCTGTCATCGCGCGCTTACTCGTGGTCTAGTTCGGAGTCGAGCAACAACGCCTGGATTCGTGGTTTGTCCTCGAGCTACGCCACCGTGGACCGGGATACGGGCAAGACAGACGGCTTTTCGGTACGTTGCATAGGAAATTGATTTGATTACGATATGCAATCAGATGATTATAGTGTCTAGATTTTTGTTCAGTAATCTGTTATAATTAGTGGGTTATTAACTCAGCTTATATAAAAGTATAAGCATCCATACGGATGTATATTTCAAAGAAATGTGCATCCATAGATTCCAAAGGAGGAAATCTGATGAAAGAATACGAACTAACCGTTCTGATTCACCCTGATCTAGAAGTAGATCTAGAAGCGCCACTAACCAAATTGCGCACAATTATTGCTAACGCAGGTGGCGAAATTGTAAAAGAAGAAAACTGGGGTAAAAAGCGAATGACTTACAAAATCAAGAATGCTGATTTTGCAGTTTATAACTACTTTGAAGTTAAACTTCCAAGTGACGCTCCACTAAAGATTAGCAAAATCTTGAACATTACTGATGAAGTTTTGCGCTACTTACTTGTCACTGTTGACGTAAAAGCACGCAAAGCACTAGAGGAAGCAAAAGCAAACGAGTCTGAAGACTCAAAAATAGAGGAGTAAACATCCATGGCTAAAAGTATCAACCAAGTGATTTTGATGGGCCGCCTAACTCGCGATCCAGAACAACGCTCAACAAGCACCGGTAAAAATATCGTCAGCTTTAGCATCGCGGTTGATCGCGTTGGCCAATCCGCCGACGGCGGAGATACCGCTGATTTTTTCAACATTACTGCTTGGGAAAAACTCGGTGAATTAGTTATGCAATACCTTAACAAAGGTAGCCGCGTACTAGTCCAAGGACGTTTGCGTCAAGATAGTTGGGATGACAAAGAGACTGGCAAGAAACAAAGCCGTATTGAAGTCACAGCTTCTGACGTTACTTTCCTTGATAGTCCACGAGATAATGCTGCTCGCTCTAGCGAATACAGCGCTGCTCCAAAGGCTAGCAAAACTAATGATGTCGTAATTGAAGACATCGATGATAAACCAATTGATTTAAGTGAAATTCCTTTTTAATAGGAGAAGAGAGAAGATATGTCAAAGCGATTCAAGAAAGATACTCCAGTATATTTCGATTACAAAGATGTAAAAACCCTACAACGTTATATTGACGTTTACGGCAAAATCAAACAAGTCAGCAAAACTGGCCTAAGTGCAAAACAACAACGCCAACTAGCGGTTGCTATCAAGCGTGCACGTCATCTTGCATTGATGCCATTTATTATTCAAGGATAATTTATGTATTCACCAACGGAATTAAAAAAAGGAGTTGTAATTCAACTCGACGGCAAGCCTTACAAGGTTATTGAATATAATCAAAAAGTTGTCGGCCGTGGCGGTAGTATTGTTAACGTCAAGATTAAAAACTTGATCGATGGCAATTTAATTCAAAAGACTTTCAAAGGCCAAGACAAGATTGAACCAGCAGAGGTTACTAACCAAACTGTTCAATATTTGTATGCAGATGATCACAGTTTTTACTTTATGGATCCTGAAACTTTCGAACAATTCCAACTTTCTGTTGAAAATGTTGAAGGTGTTCAAGAATACATCAAAGAAGGCGAAATGCTTACATTGCAACTATTTAATGGTAATGTGATTAACGTTGAATTGCCAAAGAATGTTTATTTGGAAGTAACCGAATCTCAGGTTGTAACAAAAGGTGATACTACCAGCAGCGTTCTAAAGGATGTAACTTTGGAAACTGGATTAGTAGTTAAAGCTCCAGCTTTTATAAAAGTTGGTGATGTTATCTCTGTTGATACTAGTACTGGCGAATACCGCGAACGTAAAAAGAGTTAATTGATATGTCCAAGCAACGACTTGATTTGATCATGGCGCAGCTTGGATTAGTTGCCAGCCGCTCTCAGGCGGAAAACTTTATCAAACTAGGTAAAGTGACAGTTAATGGTCAGGTTATTACTAAACCTGGCCATTTTGTTGGCGAAAATTCTGATATAAAAGTAGCAGTCGAAACGCAATACGTTGGTAGGGCAGGAATGAAGTTGGAATCGGTTGCTAAGCTGATGAAATTGGATTTTCGCGGAAAAACTGTTTTGGATGTCGGCAGTAGCACTGGTGGTTTTACTGATTATTCGCTCAAAAACGGTGCTAAAAAAGTTGTAGCAGTTGATGTTGGGACTGATCAATTACATCCGAGCTTAAGAGACAATAAACAGATCGAGTTGCATGAAAAAACCGATATTCGGGATTTTTATATGGACGAAAAACCTGGTATTGTTTTGATTGACGTTTCGTTTATTTCATTACGTCAAATTTTGCCACATATTGCCAGGAATTTGTCTGACAAAAATACTCAAATTGTGGCGATGTTAAAACCGCAATTCGAAGCTGGGCGTGATCAGACGAGCAAAGGTGTTATCAAAAATGATGCCATGCGCCGTCAGATTTTGCGTGATTTCGAAACCTGGTCTCATGAATATTTTGTGATTCGTGATAAACGCGACAGTAGCGTCAAAGGCGCCAAGGGTAATCAAGAGCGGTTTTATATTTTGACTACAAATAATCGCTAGTTCTGTCATATTGCTAGTGTTTTGTTTTGATGTTAAGATTATCTTATGTATAAAAGCGGGCTAACTATACCTAAAAAACAAAACTACCGGGGTTTCACTATTGTTGAACTGCTAGTCGTAATAGTAGTAATCGGCATCCTCGCTGCTATTACTATTGTTAGTTATTCTGGTATTTCAAATAGAGCAAAAATTGCGTCTATTCAGTCTGATTTGAAAAATGCAATAAATATACTGGAGATTGACAAAGTTAATGGTGGTGATAGTTATCCTTCATCTCTAAGTTTGGCTAATAGCGGGAAAGGCTTATCCAAAAGTTCTGATACTCAATATTCTTTTAGATATTCAAATAATTCATATTGTTTGACGGCTTCATCAATTTCGTCACCTAATATTGTATATAATGTATCGTCCGAAGACTTATCTATTGAATCTGGTAAATGTCCTACGCTTTGGAAAGATATATCGGTAACTTATTCATCATCTTGCGGCATTACGGTAGAAAAAAATGCTTATTGTTGGGGTTCAAATATTAGCGGTAGACTCGGGGACAATACATTAACAGCCCAAAGTTTAATTCCGAAGTCGGTTTATGTAACGGGATTGCCTGTTGGTGATGAAATATTTAACTCTATATCTAGTAGATCTAGTGATTCTGCATGTGCCTTGTCTTCTAACCAAAAATCGTATTGCTGGGGTCAGAATACCTATGGTCAGTTTGGTAATAATACTACGACATCGCCATCTCTGAAGCCTATGGCATCCGCTAGTTCCTATTTATTTAATAGTATAAGTACGGGTTGGTATCATACCTGTGGTGTGACGAATTCTAATGCTGGATATTGCTGGGGTTATAATAATAACGGTCAGTTAGGTAATGGCACAAGGGGCGCTGGTGCTGATTCACTAACTCCTTCAGCTGTTAATACTGCTAGTTTTGACATTGGTTTTAGAGCTTTTAAATATATTTCAGCTGGGCATGGCTCGTCTTGTGGTATTAGCACAAACGACAAAGCTTATTGTTGGGGCTATAATGCAGCTGGTCAATTTGGAATTGGATCTTCTAATAATTATTTTGAATCACCGACCGCTGTCAACGTATCTAGTCTGCCTGTTGCTGATCGTACTTTTATTTCTATAGAAACAGACTCTCAAACAACCTGCGGCATTACGTCTATTAATAATGTTTATTGTTGGGGTTCTGGCCCTGGCGGTGGGATTGGTGATAATACTGGCGTTAGTAGACTATTGCCAACTATAATAAATACTACGAGTCTACCGATTGGTGATGATAAATTCAAAAATATCTCAGTAGGAGCGGATTCTACATGCGCTGTTAGTATGAATGATACTTTATATTGTTGGGGATATAACAATGCCGCTGGAAGATTGGGAACTGGTGATACAAATAATCAGCTAAAGCCTGTGGCTGTAAATGTGTCTGGACTGCCAACAAATCACAGGAAGTTTAAAAAAATATCTATTGAAGGTGATCATACTTGTGCTATAACAACAAACGATAGATTGTATTGTTGGGGAGACAATAGCCAGGGTCAATTAGGCAATAATTCTACGAATCAAAGCATGACTCCGATTTTAGTTACATCTATTTAATATAAATACTCAAATAGTGATTTGCATTTGCATTAATAATGCTTTGTTGGCCAAATATTTTATTATATTTTGCAAATCTATGTACGCTTTATTTAGAAACATTAAATCGAAATTCAACAACATCGCCTGGGCGCATGATATAGTCGCGACCTTCGGTTCGCATTTTGCCAGCGGCTTTGGCGGCAACTTCTGAACCAGCTTCGACTAGATCGTCATAGTCAAAAATGGCTGCGGCGATAAAACCTTTTTCAAAATCAGTGTGGATAACACCAGCGGCTTGTGGGGCGGTGGCACCTTTTTTGATGGTCCAGGCACGAATTTCTTGAACGCCAGCTGTTAGGTAGCTTTGTAGTCCAAGTGTATCGTAGGCGGCGTGAATTAACTGTTCCAGTCCGGTTTCTTTGACGCCGTAGCTTTCAAGTAATTCAATGGCATCGCTAGCGTCCAGCCCTCGGAGCTCTTCCTCTAGTTTTGCACAAACAAATACCGATTGTGATGGTTTGACCAATTCAGCTAGTCGGTTTTTTTCAGCTTCGTCTGATAGGGTAGTGTCGTCAACGTTAAATGCGTAAATGACTTGTTTTGCGGTTAATAGATGCAGGTCGTAAATATATTCATGTTTTAGGTCGGATAGGGCTGATAGCGGCTGTCCAGCTTGCAGGTGGGTCATTAGTTCAGCAAGGTAATCTGCGACAACTTTGAGTTTTGGGTTGCCTTTGCTGTCTTTAATAGCGCGTGGTAAGCGACCTTCGATAGTTTGAATGTCGGCTAGGATTAATTCGGTGTTAATAACATCAATGTCATTGCGTGGATCGATTTTGTTAGCAACGTGAATAACATTGTCGTCGTTAAAAGCCCGGACGATATGAATAATGGCATCGCACTGACGAATGTTGGCTAGGAATTTATTGCCCAGACCTTCACCCTTACTCGCGCCGGCAACAAGCCCAGCAATATCAACAAAGGTGACGGTAGCTGGTAAGATTTTCTTTGATCCATAAATATCAGCTAGTTTTTGCAAGCGCGCATCAGGAACGGGAACGATACCGGTGTTAGGCTCTATAGTAGCGAAAGGGTAATTAGCTGCCAAAATATTATTATTGGTCAGTGCATTAAATAGGGTGGACTTGCCAACATTTGGCAATCCGACGATTCCGATTGATAAACTCATAGGTATATTTTAACAGATACAGGGCTATTATGCGACAATGTAGTTTATCTCATGGTATTATGGATTTATTGGATGTTAGTTTTATGGGGAAAATAAAAAGTAGTTTAGCTGAAATTAGAAGATTTTGGCGATGGCTTTGCTGTATTTTTAATACAGAATCTGGAGACTATTTATTTTTAATGGTTATTATTTCTGCGTACTCTGGAATAGTACTCTCAAAAATTACAAAATTCGCATTTTGGGCTGACGAGGCGTTCTCGGCGTATATGATACAATTTGATTTCCTAAAAATTGCTAAGCTGACGGCTCTAGACGTACATCCACCGTTATACTACTGGGCTCTAAAGGTTTGGACTCATATTTTTGGAACAACTGAAGTGGGAATTAGGTCACTCAGTTTATTTTTTACTTGCTTGGTTATAATTACGACTTATTTTTTTATAAAATACATTTACAACAGAAGCGCAGCGCACTTTGTATCAATTGCATTGTTGATCGCGCCTTTGCTTTTTAGATATAGCCAAGAAGCGCGTATGTATACGATGATGATTTTCTTTGCTGTGTTATCGACGTTCTTGCTAGTGGTCGCCGATAGTAATAAAACTAAAAAAAAATATTGGACACTGTATGGGATTATATCGGGAATTGGAATGCTAGTTCATTATATGCTAGGTTTGACTATATTGTCTCAGTGGATCTGGCGATATGTCGACACTAAATATGTGTCAAAAAATGATAGGTTTTTTGAAAAAGGTTTTGTGATGTCGATTTGCTATATGTTTACGACGGTATTGGTTTGGTTGCCCTTTCTTTTAAGTCAGTTTTTTTTAATTCAGAGTAGGGGTTTTTGGCCTAGTAAAATTATAGTAAAAGATTTTATTGATTTTTTCTCTAGCACGTTTGTCTACGTGCCGCTAGGTGATTTACCTTGGCCTGGTTGGTTGGGGGTGTCAGTGGTTTTATTTTGCGCGTATTTGGTTATAAAGAAGAACGTGGCATCTAGGGTTTTTGGTGATAAATACAGCACTTTGATTTATATTGTTTGTTTTTTGCCGTTATTTTTATTGGTTATTCTATCTATGCCGCCTTTTAAGCCAGTATTTATATCGCGTTATTTAATTTGCTCATCTTTTTTTATCTATATGTTATTTGCGATATCTTTTAGTAAATTATGGAGAAGAAATTTATTCGTGTTTGTTTCAGGTATTTTGGTTTTTTTGGCAATGGCTGTAGGCGTATACAGTATTAATAACGTTACTTTTTCAAACGATCCGGATGCAAGTAACTCCAATATCAGAGACCTGGCTTTAGAGATAAAAGAGACCAATGTATCTGCGCCAATTATCACTAATAATTACGGTATATTTTTTGAATGTCATTATTATGCTCATACGAATAATGAAATGTATTTTATTGGCAGTGATATCTATAGAAAGTTTGGCAGTTATTCACCTCTTAGAGATAGCACACATGAAATTAAGGATCTGGATGGTTTGGAAAAAAAGTTTAAAAAGTTTTGGTATGTAGTTCCGGCTTCAAGTAGTGACCCGACTCTCGATGACGTACCAAGACCAAAAATGGAGTGGGCTCCGATTATTACTATAAAAAAGTTCAACGATAAAACTAACGAAACAGGCTTTATAGCTACCTTATTCGTTGTGGGTGATTTGTGATGATTGGTTTTTGCGGGATATTAAAAAATGAAGCGAAATATCTTTTTGGTTGTTTTTTTAGAAGCGGTAATAAAGTTATTAAATCAAGAGTGATTATTTTTATATTTTCAATCATATATATCGCTCAAGGAATGTCTTATATGGTAACAAATTTTAGCGATTCAATGGTTCAGACAAATAGGGTCTATAAGCCTATGACGGAAACAACGCGATCTTTTAATATTGAAAAAATTGTCTATGAATCTTATTCTCAGCTAGAAATTGGTAATTTTGGTGAGGCTGTAAAAATTATTGATGACGCCATCGGGGCTTCTACGGACTCATATCAAGTCTGTATGTTATGTCTCGCTAAGGCTACTCTCTATTATAATTTGGGGGATATTGACGAATCGATTCGTATTGCAAAGTTGGGCTCCGAATATGATAAAAATGATTCAGTATTTGCTTTTATAGCTCAAGCTCAAGAGGCTAAGGGTGCGCTTTCTGACTCAATTGATGCCTATGCGAAGGCGATAGATTTAATAAATATATCAACGCCAGGCTCTGATGATGATTTGTTTTATTATAAAAGTAAAATTAAGGAATTAGAAAAAAATGAATAAGAGATTCGCTGTTTTTTTGGATTGTTTGGTTTTTTTGTTGATACTATTTTTGTTTTCATGGTCTTATTCATTCGATGAGTACTCGAATTACAAGTATTCAAAATGGGGGTCCGAAGGTTTTTTTACAAATGAGATTGACAGCGACGGAAGTAGCGTACTGGCTGTAGCTGCGGATAATTATGCTATACCTGCAGATGTCGACAATAAAAGACAATTGATAAAGTTTTTAAAACAATCGAATAGTAGTAAAAGTGAAAGAGCAAGAGTTGGATCATCATATATAGTTAAAACTATGCTTTACGGTTATGATGCGACGAAGCATAAAGACGTAAGTATTACAGAATGGTCTGATCTTGAGTTTAGAATTGAATCTGTATTTGTCGATTGGCACCACAATCATTTTAGTTGCACCAACAGCTATTATCAGGGTGATGGAGAAGGTTCGAATCCCTATGACGACGCACTATATGTAAAATGCCGCAGTGAGCCTGCCATTGTGTTTCGTGATGACTCTGGATTGGCTATTTATATTCTACAGCGGAGAAGCGGCTCTCCCGTGGGCGGCTATAATATCAAAAATCTGCCAAAAGTTTTTGATGGCGACTATGATTCAGTAGTTGTCGGTGGATCATTTAATGTATTTATTGACGATGATTGCTCGAATCCGGTAATGATCCCGAAAATTGGATTACCAAACCCAGGTTTTCAAGTAGTGGCTAATACGCCTAGGTATAATGCTATTCGTGATAATATGATTGTTTCGTCAGGATATGGCTTTTTTAATCCTATAACAACATATAAATCTATCGACAAAGTATGTTATTATTTTTAGTATAAAGAAAGCGTGAGGGTTATTTGGATGAATAGGGGTCGCTTAATGCAACTTGGTGATAAAAAAACCAAAAAAGTGTTCAAAAAAAAGAATATTATAATCGGTATCGTTATATTTGTTGTATTTTTTGCGTCAGCAGCTGTTATCTCTTGGTACGTTATGCAAAATAGTAATAAAAAAATAGAGGACAAAGCAAATCCAATCGTGCTAAGCGAAAACGATAAAAAAGTTATTAGTATTCGCGAGAACTATAACAAAACAAAGAATGTCGAAGATGCCGCAAAAGCTTATGATGAAGTAATCTCTCAGACTAGTGATGTCGTAAAAAAGAGCAGCACTATGGTTGCTAAATCGGTTATATATTTAAACAACAAAGACTACGAACAAGCATTAGCTATTGCTAAACAAGCTGTTGAAGTCGATACTAGTTTTAATTCGCAACAATATTTAGCGCAAGTATATCAGGCAATGAAAAACTACGAGGACGCTATTATTGCATATCAAAAAGCAATTGAGTTGATAGATAACAATAGCCCTATGGCGGAATCAGATAAAGCTTATATAGAACAAACGATAGTTGATTTAAATAAATTAAACACTGGATCGGGTGAATAATATGAAATTAAATTTAAGTATCAAAGAGAAACTTTCGACGGTAATTATAGCCTCTATAGCTATTTCTATGGGTGCTTTTTTTGGCGTCCAGGCGGCAGGCTATACGGGTACTATTTTCGGATTAACGAGCTGGAAGGGTTATTTTAAGGGCGTCGTAGATCAGTACAACGGTACTTCAGTATTGGCTGGTGGTATTCCCGGGAGTATAAATGACGCGAATGATTTTATGTATTTTATCCAAACGACCCACTATAAGAATGGTGGAACGCAGGGTAAAGTGGGGGCTGCATTTATTGTAAATACAATGCTAGGCAGGGATGCCCCAGGATTGGGAGCTACTGTGTCTGATGAAGACTGGGCTAAGTTTTTTAGTATATTAAAAGAACGCGAGCAAGCTGAAAAGCTGACGTTTAATACCTATTTAACTAATGCCGGAGACGGTATTAATAGCTATTACCAGAAAGACCAACAAGACGACGCCTTCTATTCTGAAGAAAGGTCTGGCAGTGGCATGCAGATAGTTAATGACGATGGCACTACATACCAAATACTTAATGCGTGCGCTAACCCAATTGGCGAGTTGACCCCGATAGTAATCAAAACCTGGAATGCCGATGCAAATGCAAGTGTTGTTGCTACTGCTTTGCCTGGAGAGACTGTCGTGTGGACTCATAAAGCGTGGATTACTAACGGCGTTAGTGATAAGGCCGTTACATATTCTTGGCAAAACAGCGCTGGTTTTAGCGCTGGTTCTGGCGTATTAGGCGTTTTGTCTGCGCCAACAAATCCAGGCGTTGGGTTAACTGGTGCATCATCGTATGTAGTACAGGTTGGAGATATGGGTAAAAAACTCTGTCGAAAAACTATCGCGACTCCACGATCTGGAACGGACGGATCTACAGTTTCTTCGCCGGATGCTTGTGTAAGTATCGGATCGACAGCAGCAAGCGGATCGTGCCGCCCGATCAAAATATCTGCTAGTGATCCAAAATGGGGTAGCAGTAGAGGCAAATCATACAATACCGTTACAGGAGCTAGGTCTGGTAGCCCAGCTGGCAATGAATTAATAACAGTTTCTGTTAGGGTTTATAAATTAAGTAGTGCTGGTACGAAAACTGGCGGAGCTGTTTTTTCGAAGTCGGTAACTAATGGAGAAGAGATCACCGATATTGTCTTAACTACGAAATGTACAACTGGTGATAAGTACGTAGTAGAATACTCAACTAGTTCTTATACATATGAAACTGTGGGGACACCTCACCCTGATCCGCATAATTGCGGACATTATCATAATAAGTCATGTTCTGGATACCCTTACACGACTTGGGTCGGTTTAAAGCGTAGCGATTCTTGGACTACTGAATTTGGCCCTTGTTTCGACTATTTACTAAAACCAAACGTGTTACCTTTATCGAAATATCAAATAGAGGTTGATTCATCGATTGTAATTACTCCAACTATTGCAACTGATTCATGGACAAAAAATAAACTTAATACTTTTTGGACTACATATAGAACTCAATCAAAATCAAAAGTTTCACAATGGCAGGTATCTAAGATATCAGTCAAGCCGAATGTCGCGATTCCCGTATTAGCTGCAAGCAATGCAAGTACTGATCCGTGTACTTATTACAAATCAAAAGGTTTTGATAAATGTACGTCATTAGGCGGTGGTAATGATACGGTGTTTAATAACAATGGTATCTTGTCTGGATCAAATGCTATCAGCCCAATAACAAACGTAATCACAGATGAACCAGCGGGTAGTAAGATATGCTATGTATTTTCTGTTCGTTCTGCGGATAGTGAAGCGAGTAACGATTCATTCACTCCAAGTGGTATATGGTCTCATTCTGCTACGGCTACTAATTACTGCGTGATAATCGTAAAGAAACCGAAAGTTCAGGTGCTTGGTGGCGATTTATCGGTAGGCAAGAGCTCTGCATCAAACGGAAATGTAGCAACAACTACGTCTATAAAAAACTTCGGAAGCAGCTATGTATTTGGTAGCTGGGCGGAGTATGGTGTATTCGCCAAGGGATCAATTAGCGGATTAGCATCGGCGGCTGCCTTTAACGGCGGAATGTTGGGTAGTAGTATTAGCTCGAATTGCCAATATAGCAGATTAAGTTTTAATAATAGATGTAATGGTACGACATCAACATCTTCGTCTGTCGGTAATTATAATTTCGGAACCCAGACTATACCTGACGTTTCATCAGCGTTTCCTGTAGATTCACTTACTCCAGTTTTGTCGTCTTCGGTTAGTGTTGACTACTTTAATTCAAACTCAAATAAAGTGTTTACATCGGGCGGAAATCTAACTATTACTGGCGGAGAGCTAAATAGCGGTAAATGGGCTGTCATAAACAGTCCGAATGCTACGGTTACTATTGCTGGAGATATTAAATACACCACGGATGCTCTAAAAGGTATTAGTGAAATTCCGCAGCTTGTTATTATCGCAAGAGATATAAATATCACTAATGCGGCATCTCAGGTTGATGCTTGGCTAGTCGCAAAAAATGGTTCTATTAATACTTGTTCTGACGTAAGTACGACCGCTAACCTAACAGCGGGTATGTGTAGGGCGCCACTCACCGTCAATGGACCAGTTGTGGCCAAGAATTTATACCTAAGACGAACCTTCGGTTCTGATCCAGGTATGTCTATGAGCGCTGTGCCTGCTGAAAAATTGAATCTGCGTGCCGATGCCTATTTATGGTCTTACGCTCGTTCAACGGGCACTGGCAAGGTTTGGACTGTATATAATACAAACGTTCCGCCGCGTTTATAACATAAACGCATCATATTTCCATATTGCTTTTAATGCTCGTGCTTATGTATAATAAAAAGCAATATGGGATTACCAAAGGGAATGGGCGACTTTTTTGCAATTGATATAGGCACTACAGCAGTTAGAGTAGTGCAACTTTCTAGGGGGCCAAATGAAACTTGGAACCTGAAAAATTACGGCTATGCGCCAGTCGATGACAAAACCAGTACTAGTGATTCAACAGAATCCATCAGAAAACTTGGCGAGATTATCATGACTGCCGTAGGGCAGAGCGGCATAAAGAGCAAGAATGTTGTTGTTGGTATGTCTTCATCAAAGACTTTTACGACAATCATTGACGTGCCGAATATGACGCCGATTGAATTAAAAAATACAATCAAATATCAAACTGAACAATATATACCAATGACAGCCGATGAAGCAAAAGTTGATTGGGCGGCACTTGGCCAATCGCTACACGATCCAAAGCAACAAGAAGTTTTGATTGCTAGTACGACAAATACTTATTCCGAAGAGCGACTTGAATTTATCGAAAACCTTGGCTTTAATGTTATTGCAATCGAACCAGATCCAATAGCAATGATCAGGGCGCTTTTGCCAGTTGGTATTAAAGACGCTCGAATGATTATTGACGTTGGCGAGAATTCAACTGATCTTGCTATTACATTTAACGATAGCCCACGACTTGTGCGAACTATTCCGATGGGACTTCGTTCACTAGTAAGGGTTTCGGCTCAGAATCTTAACGTCCAGGACGAACAAGCTCGTCAATTTATATTGAAGTTCGGTTTGGCTCAGGACAAACTCGAAGGTCAAGTGTATAGGGCTATTGAATCTACGCTTGATAATTTTGCTGCAGAGTTAGTAAAATCCGTTAAATTCTTTCAGACTAGGTATCCTAATATCGCAGTAGGCGGCATATTATTATCAGGTTTTTCGGCTGTGTTACCTCAATTTGGTGAATATATAACAGCAAAAACATCAATTCCGACGGCACTTGCAAACCCATGGCAGCGAGTTAACGTTTTACCTGCTGATCAACAGAAGCTTTCGGCAATTGCTTACGAATTTGCGACAGTTATTGGTTTAGCCGAAAGGAGTAATTTGTAATGATAGAAATCAACTTATTACCTGACGTTAAACTCGAGTTTATTAAAGCGCAAAAGATCAGAGCAAAAGTGATATTTAGCTCATTGATTATTGGCATTACGTCCGTTGCGATTGTTGCAGGGTTGGCTGTGTATGTATTTGCATTTCAGACGGTCCGCGATGCGGTTGCTGATGGTGAAATCAAAGATAAGACTGCCAAACTTAATCAGGTAGAAGATCTACCAAAGATTCTGACTATCCAAAACCAATTATCAAAAATATCTGATTTGAATAGCAAGAAAAAAATTGATTCAAGGATATTTGACTTGCTAAAGGTCATAATCCCGCCGTCTCCAAATAATATTCAAATATCAGATTTGGTTATAAATCCAGAAAACACTACGATTACTATAAATGGCCAGGCAAAAAACAGCTACGAAGCTCTTGAGATGTTCAAAAAAATCATAGAGGGCGCCAAAGTACAGTATATGGACTTGGACAATAAATCCAATGAAATTGCTCTTGCTAGTGCAATAAATACAGGTAATTCCAGCTACGGTGAAGATTCATCAGGCCAGAAAGTCTTACGATTTACATTAGCCTTCACTTATGCGCCAGAGCTCTTCTCTCAGCAAACCAAAAACACTGTCGTAAAGATTACTAACGGCGGTAACGTAACTGACTCATATCTAAGTATGCCAAAGATATTTACAGATAGAGCAAAGGACGAGGAATAATTATGAAACCAAAAACAGGTGCTATTAGAAAAAGAACTCAGATAGCGGTAGCTAATCGAACTATGTTTATGTGGGTTGCTGGTATTTCTGTCGTGTTGGGTTTTAGCGTTGTTGCTATAATATTTTTGACACAAATGTTGCTATTCAATGAAAAAGTTTTGGCCGAGAAGAGTAAGACTATCAAAACTCTCGATGCTAACATTGTTGCCGTAGAAGAAATAACTAAAAAGGTTAATGTGCTGGATACGAACCAAGATTTGATTGATGTCAAAGCAAATGCTGATGATAAGAATTTGCAACCAATTTTTGATGCGCTTCCATCTGTCGTTAACTCGTCTGCGCTTGGATCATCAATTCAAACAAAGCTAGTTAGCTCGGTTCCTGGAGCCAGTCTGGATGCAATACAAGTCGATCCTGTCGTGGGTGTCGAGACCGTTGATGACGGTTCATATGTTGATGTTTCATCTGATGGTTCTGGTGAAAATTCGATCAATTTCAGATTCACGGCTAGCGCCTTAAATACGGATACTGATGCGTTAAAGAAAGTTTTGACAAACCTTGAATCTTCGATTAGAACGATTGATGTTACTATGCTTAAGCTTGAAAATCAAGAATCTCGTTTATCGATGACTATTCAGGGTCGTGGATATTATGAGCTTGAAAAGAAAGTCGAATTAAAGGAAAAGATGGTTAAGTCATGAAAAAAGCCGATATAGCTATGATAATTTTGATTGCTTCGACCAGTGTGGTGATTGCATTTTTTGTGGCAAAGAGTTTGTTCGGTTCGACTTATACCGGATCGGCAAAAGTGAAAACTATTGATGCTATATCATCTGAAATTATTGATCCAGACAAAGAGATTTTTAATAAAAATGCCATTAATCCAACCGTCAAAATAAATATCGATAATACTAATGGTCAATAGTTGGGTGAGTTGTAATGGCGCTTCTTACTGCTGATATACAAAGCAAACTAGTTGATTTATTAACTGACGAAGGTTTAGTTGAATCTTCGGTTGTTAAAGACGCAATTGAAAAGTCATCGGCAAGCAATCAGCCCTTGTTGGAGTATCTGAGTGAACAGAAAATTGTTGACGATGAGCTCATTACACATGCATTAGCCTGTGTTTCTGGTGTTCAGTATATCAATTTGACGGCTAGCGTTGTTGATCAAGCTATCCTGTCACTGTTGCCCGTTGACGTAGCGGAGCGATTTATGGCAGTGCCGCTAGCTGAATCACAAAGTCGTTTAATCGTTGCTATGATTGATGCGAACAACGTTCAGGCAGTTGACTACTTGTCTAATTTAATTGGTCGTCCGTTAAAGATATTTATGGCATCCGAAACTGGCATCAGGCATATATTAAGTCAGTACAAGACGGACTTATCAAGTGTTGATGAAGCTGCAGAAGTTAGTAAGGCCGAAGAGACTCAAGAAGCATCAAAGCAAGTAAAAACAATTGTTCAAGATTCGCCAATCAGTAAGGCGTTAAGTACGATACTAGAATACGCACAAAAATCACGAGCAAGCGACGTTCATATTGAACCACTCGAGGATGCGCTAAAGATTCGCTGTCGTATCGATGGTATGTTGCGTGAAATTATGCAGCTGCCAAAAAGTATCGAACCGGCACTTATTAGTCGAATAAAAATTTTGAGCAATTTAAAAATTGACGAACATCGAACCCCGCAAGACGGCCAATTTGCCGTTAGCGTTGGTGGGCGAGAAGTTGACCTTCGTATTGCGATTAGCCCAGTTATATGGGGCGAACAAGTGGTTATCCGTTTGCTCGATAAATCGGGTAATAGTTTTGACCTTCAAGATATGGGTTATGCGGGCCGCGCTCTAAGGGCCATTCACAAAGGAATTAAGCGCCCAAATGGCATGATTCTAACATCTGGTCCAACTGGTAGCGGTAAAAGTACAAGCCTCTACGCTTTGCTCAAAGAGATCAAAGACGACTCTGTAAATATTGTTACCCTGGAAGACCCTGTTGAATATAAAATGAATGGCGTGAATCAAATTCAGGTTAACGCCGAAGTTGGCTTAACTTTTGCGAGTGGTCTTCGTTCTATTCTGCGTCAAGACCCAGACGTTGTGATGGTTGGTGAGATTCGTGACGCCGAAACGGCTAACTTGGCTGTTCAGGCGGCTTTGACGGGACACCTTGTATTTAGTACTCTGCACACCAACAGTGCCGCTGGAGTGTTACCTCGATTACTCGACATGGGCATCGAACCTTTCTTAATAGCCAGTACTGTGAACACAATTATTGGTCAACGTTTAGTGCGTAAGGTCTCGGTCGAAAGGGAGTCGTATTTATCCAATCCGATCGAGACTAAAAGTATTCTCTCGACTGTTGGGCATATTTTACCAAAGACAAAAGAAGATATTATTGGAATTTCTCAAGATTTAGGCTATAAAGACTTGCCCCTAACGGGCCAAAGCGCTTATACTTTAGTAAAGGGAATTGATAGTCGTCAACACCCGGCGCCACATGGTTATAGCGGACGTCTTGGTATCTACGAAGTCATGGACGTAAACGAGCAAATCCAGAATCTGATCGTCGCAAGGGCTACGAGTTATGAAATACAAAGAGCCGCACAGCAACAAGGTATGGTTACTATGCGACAAGATGGTTATCTAAAGGTGTTGGATGGCAGAACTACAATAGAAGAAGTAAACCGCGTTACAGCAGATACAGCATAAGAAGGGTGGAATAATGGAAAACAATTTAGAATTAAGAATAGAGATACTACTCGAGGAAGTCGTAAAGCGTAAGGCCTCGGATCTTCACCTTCAGGTTGGTCTACCGCCAATGCTTCGCGTTGACGGATCCTTGATTGCGATTCAAAATATTGCGCCGCTCGACGAGCAGACTGTTGAAACCTTAGTTTTTGCGGTACTCGACCAAGATCAACGACAAATTCTATTAAAAGACAAAGAGTTTGACTTCAGCTTCGCGTTTGGTACTTTAGGGCGATTTCGTGTTAACGCTTTTCATGAACGCGGCAATGTTGCGGCGGCTTTTCGTTTGATTCCAAATGATATCAAGACTGTTACTGAACTTGGTATGCCTAATATCGTTAAAAGCTTTGCGGACTATCCACGCGGCCTCGTGCTAGTCACTGGACCTACTGGTAGCGGTAAGTCAACAACTCTTGCGGCGCTTGTCGACAAGATCAATACCGAACGTGCGATGCATATTGTTACAATCGAAGACCCGATCGAATTCACTCACAAATCAAAACGATCGGCCGTCGTACAACGTGAAGTTCACTATGATACATATAGCTTTAGTGCCGCTCTTCGCTCATCTTTGCGCCAAGACCCAGATGTAGTCTTGATCGGTGAGATGCGCGACCTTGAAACTATCAGTGCAGCTATTACTATCGCCGAAACTGGACACTTAGTGTTCGCAACGCTACATACCAACAGCGCATCACAGTCAATCGATCGCATGATCGACGTTTTTCCGCCGCATCAACAGCCACAGATTAGAACTCAACTTTCAAATATTTTGATGGCGATCTGTTCACAACGACTCGTGCCAGCAATAGGCGGGGGTAGGGTAGTAGCGGCAGAAGTGTTAATCACGAATCCGGCAGTTCGTAATATTATTCGCGAGGGTAAAGTGCATCAACTTGATGCAGTAATTCAAACTGGTGCTGATCAAGGTATGCAGACTATGGATAGAACTCTCGTTGGTTTAGTTCAGAGTGGAATGGTTACATACGACAATGCTCGTGAAGTTGCTGTCGATCTTGCTGAATTCGAGAGGTTAATGAGGGGTTAATTATGAAACGGTTCAATTATGAAGCTCGCGACCAGTCAACTGACAAAATTGTAAAAGCCTCGATTCAGGCTGATTCAGAAAGTTCTGCTGCAAGGGTTTTAATTGGACAGGGTTTTGTGCCGCTTTCTATCAAAGAAGAATCTGCCGATGGCAATTTTTTAGCAAAAATTACTGGTCGAATAACCACAAAAGACAAAATTGTTTTCACTAGGCAGCTTGCCACTCTAATCGGTGCTGGCTTGCCATTGGCGCAAAGTTTAAGTACGGTGTTAGACCAAACTCAAAATAACCAGCTTAAAAAAGTTATAGAAGATATTATTGCATCGGTTGAAGGCGGAAAGACTCTTCATGAGTCGTTCTCAAAGCACAAGGACGTCTTTGACGTAGTGTTTTTGGCGCTTGTTGGAGCAGGTGAAGTTTCTGGTACGCTTGACCAATCGCTAGTTCGAATAGCAGATCAACAAGAAAAAGACGCTGCTATTGCTAGTAAAATCAAAGGCGCGATGACGTACCCGATAATTGTCTTGTTCGTGATTTTTGGTGTTATGGGCTTCATGTTGTTCACAGTTGTTCCACAAGTTGAAAAACTGTATCACGATCTTAAGCGACCGTTACCGTTTCTGACACAAATGATGGTTGATATGGCAAATTTCATTGGCGGATTTTGGTGGTTAGTGTTGATTGGTCTTGGTGCTGGCGGATATTTCTTTAGTCAGTTTATAAAAACCGATGTTGGAATAAAAGCCAAAGATACCTTCAAATTAAATGTTCCAATCTTTGGACAAATGTTTAAAAAACTTTATATGGCACGATTTGCCCGAACTGGCCAGACTCTATTGTCGACAGGCGTTAGCATGCTAGATATGTTGAAATTGACTTCCAAATCTGTAAATAACGTAATGGTTGAAAGATCTATTGTTCGAGCGTCAGAAAAGGTTAAGGGCGGTAAAGCGCTATCTGAATCTTTGAAAGTCGAAGATTATATTCTTTTATTGATACCTCAGATGATAAAGATTGGCGAACAATCTGGTCGTATCGATGAAATGCTCGGAAAAGCGGCGCAAGTTTACGAGGATGAGCTTGATGAGCAAGTTCGAACGATATCAACATCGATTGAGCCAATATTAATGGTCGTACTGGCTATTGTAGCTGGAAGTATGGTCGGATCTATCCTTCTTCCGATATATAGTTTAGTAAATGGACTTAATATATAGACAATCTAATGTTGCTGTAGTAATATAAGCTTAAACGTTATAATATTTTAGACGCAAAAGGTTCGTAAGAAAGGTGGATAAATTCTAATGAGCAACCAATCAAACAAAAGGGGGTTTACGATCATCGAAGTCGTGTTAGTTTTGGCGATTGCCGGATTAATATTTATGATGGTATTTATTGCATTGCCTGCATTGCAACGTAGTCAGCGCGATACTCAACGAAAGTCTGACCTCAGCCGTGCTATCACGGCTATTGGGACATACTCTTCGTCAAATCGTGGTAGCCTTCCTACTAACTGGAGCACTTTCGAAACTCAATACCTAACGGTTGGCGGAGATAGCTTTATTGACCCAGCTGGCGCTAATACATCGGCAAGTTCATTAACTGCCTATGCGTTCGCTAATAATACAGGCGTACTTAGCGGAACGTTCGACTCTGCATCGACACAAAATGTGATCTATTATGCAGTTGGTTACGTATGTGATGCCGGTGGCGCACTTAAGGCTGACGGTAACCGAAAGGTTGCACTTCGTATGTACCTTGAAGGTGGTGGTATAGCTTGTAATAACAACTAATCTGGTTGTATGATTTAAACCTCGCTCATATAGAGCGAGGTTTTTATTTTGTTTAATTACTGATATGATAGTGCTTATGGAACAATCTATTATTATATTTGCGCTTTTATTGTTGGGTCTTTGTTTGGGTAGCTTTTCTGGTGCGATGGTGTGGCGTTTGCGCGCAAGGCAACTCGAAGATGACAAGAAATTTGGTGACAGTTACAGTAAAAGTGAATACGCACAGCTTACTAAATTAAACGGAAAAAAGATATCCCAAGATAGGTCGATGTGTTTGCACTGCCACTATACTTTGAAGTGGTATGATCTTTTGCCACTATTCAGTTGGTTAAGCCTTGGCGGTAAGTGTCGTAAATGTAAAAAACCGATTGGTTATATGGAACCATTGATTGAGTTAGGCCTGGCTTTATTCTTTGTCGTGTCCTATGTTTGCTGGCCGTATGATTTATCAAACACGTTTAACCTAATTAGACTGGTGATTTGGTTGATATCGGGTGTTATGTTGGCAATTTTATTTGCCTATGACGCTAAATGGTTTTTATTGCCAAACAATATAACTTTTTCATTTATCGGTATGGGGATATTGAACTCTATAATTGTGTATGCAGGTTCTCCTGACAAAATGAATACATTAATTAGTATAGCTTTTTCAGTCTTGATATTATGTGGTTTATATCTTGCGATATATATAGTATCGAATGGTAGGTGGATCGGATTTGGCGACGTGAAGCTAGGTCTTGGGTTGAGTTTAATGCTGGCTGATTGGTCATTGGCTTTTATGGCGTTATTTGCTGCTAATTTGATCGGTTGTATTATTGTTCTTCCAGCAATGTTGATGAAAAAAATGAGTCGAAAATCAAAAGTACCTTTTGGACCGCTATTAATTGCCGGGTATGTTTTAACTGGATTATTTGGATCTTATCTCGTAAATAATTATTTGTTAATTACTTTCTAGTACTCTAACTATAACTGCTTATGTTATAATCATAAGCAAATGAATCGTTTTGCATCGAGTGGTTTTACTATAATAGAAACTTTACTATACTTGGGGATTACAAGTGTATTGATGGCTGGCGTAATGATGGGGACTGGTGGTGTAATTAACAACCAACGCTATCGTGATAGCGTAACTTCTTTGCAATCCTTTTTACAAAAACAGTACATCGATGTTTCGAATGTCGATAACAGTACTAACGGTAACACTTGTGGCGGAACGGCTCTTGTTGCAAGGGGACAATCGGACTGTGTTGTTTTAGGTAGGTATATAACATCAAATCCAGCGGATCACACAACTCTTATCGTTAAACGAGTAATAGGTCGCGTGCCATCTGTTTCATCAACTGGACTAACTGATGCTCAGATATTCGCATTTCTGACTACACAGGGTGGATATAATGCGGTTGTTGATCCGAACGTGATAGCGACTACAAATTACGATTTAGAATGGGGCTCCGAGATGCACAGTGATACTTCGACAGGCGCAGGCTTATTGAATTTCTCTCTTTTAATACTTCGCTCACCGGAAACTGGTGTGGTTAGGACTTTTATAAACAATAATTCAATTATTCCAGATAATCAAATCAAATCCAATTTAATAAGCCAAGCGGCGTTAACGGTACCTTTAAAAATTTGTTTAAATGCGAGCAGCTATTACTCTGGCCCAAAATCGGCTGTACTGGTTAATGCTAATGCTGCGGCGACTAGTGCTATCGAAACTCTAGGTAGCGGATCGAGTGGATGTTGATGAAAAAATATCTACATGGCGATACGCTAATTGAAGTTATGATATCTGTTACGATATTTAGTCTTGTCGCGGTTTCTGGTATTTCGATCATGAATCAAGGTACATCGACGGCGCAGCGATCACTCGAAATCACACTCGTAAAGCAAGAAATTGACGCTCAAGCTGAAGCGTTACGCTTCATGAATGCGGCTTATCTTGGTGATTATCATAAAAACCAAACAATATACACAGGTTTTGCTCAATCTTGGGTTACCCTTAGGAACAAAATTTCAACTGCTGATGTTGTTTCGAATTTCGGTGTCGATCCAGTGACGAATAAGTGCCCAGCTCGTCCAACAAAATCGTACATTGTAAATACACGGACATTAGTGTCATACAGTTTGACGGCTGCAAATTATTTACCTAATCCAGTTACGTCTACCTATGCTAGAGTTATTTACGATCCAGCTGCGGCTAACCCAGCTACGGCCGCGATTACTGTCGTTGATGGTATTTGGATAGAAGCCGTCAAGTCGAGTAGGGCCGATCAGACGAACGCAGATTATATAGATTTCCACATTAGAGCATGCTGGAATACGCTCGGTCAAACAATTCCTATGACTTTAGGTACGATTGTGAGGTTGTATGAATCGATCTAAAAAACAAAGTGGTTTTACTATTATCGAGTTAGTCATATCAATGGGCTTTATTGCTGCTTTGTTGATTTTAATTACAATGACCGTCATGCGAATCGGTAATATTTATACCAAGGGCGTAACACTCAAAGAAACCAACCAAAGCGGTCGCTTAATATCATCTGAATTACAAAATGGCATAGCGATATCTAATCAATTTTCACTAGATTCAACTGTGGGTGATAAATATACCGATACTCTTAAAAAGAGTAAAGTCGGCTTGTTTGTTTTAAATGATTACGGTGGAAGGCTATGTCTTGGCCAATATAGTTATATTTGGAACTATGGGTATGCAATAAATCAAGCGATAGCTAGTAATGACTATTCAAGGTTAAATGCCTATCAAGGCATTAGCCCGTCCGTAAAGATGATTCGTTTTGCAAAAACCCAAGATTCAGCGACGACTCATTGTCAAAATCCAGCTACGCCTACAACAACTGTTTCGTCTAGCGCTATTGAATTATTAGTTCCTGGGCAAGGTAACTTAGCGATGCAGGACTTCAAGATTATAACTGCTATTTCACCGCCAAAACAGGGCCAGACTTTATATAATATTTCATTTACGATTGGCACAAATGATTGGTCGGCGATGAATTATACTCTAGTGGGACAGAAGCCTACAAACGTATCATGCAAGCCGCCAAGCGACATGTCGTCTAATGTTTTATATTGCTCAATTAGTGATTTTAATATTGTAATGCGCTCATCGAATGAGTGATAATAGGGGATATATGAATAAAAGAACAGCGGAACAAAATGGTGCAGTGTCTATATTTATAGTAGTTTTTACTGCTTTATTAATTACTGTCATTACTGTTAGTTTTGTGCGAATTATGATGCAAGATCAGCAACAGGCAACAGCAGTCGATTTATCAAGAAGCGCCTACGACTCAGCTCAGGCTGGTGTCGAGGATGCAAAGTTGGCGTTATTGCGCTATCAGGATGCATGTAATACAGACGGTTCGAGTAGTATTAATTGTAGTAAACTAGCTGGATTTATAAATTCAGATATTTGCAACGTAGCCATTACAGGCGATACGGCAAACACATCAGAGATACAGGTTAAAACTGGTTCATCGGCTGATCTTAATCAAGCCTATACTTGCGTTAAGGTAAAACTTGATACTAATGATTACCTTGGTATAGTTAATCCAGGTCAGTCCAGAATAATTCCGTTAGTCAGCAAAGTTAGTTTTGACCAGGTTAAAATCGAGTGGTATAGCAGCGAAAATCTACAATTAAGCGGAAATGCCGGTGTTGCTTTTAATACGTATAAGGCATTGCAACCTGGCACATTAAGTAATCCAAATGCAACTAACGTGCCAACTATTCTTCGCGCACAAGTTGTCCAACTTGGATCAACATTTACCTTGAGTGATTTTGATAATAACGCTGGTAATACTGGTTCGAGTACGTTCTTTTTGTATCCTCAGTCTGCAGCATCTTCGACTGTTGCAGCGACTACAGACACCAGGATGAGTCCAACTGCAATAAAACCTACGCCTGCAGCTTGTGTTTCAAGTGCTAGTGTAGCTTATTCGTGTAGCAAGATAATCAATTTGCAGCGCGCCGTAGTTAACGGCGACCATGCTGTCTATTTGCGGCTATCTTCAGTTTATGGTGCAGCTAATGACTACAGAGTTACTTTGATTAATAGTGCAGTACCAACTCAAGCGGTGCCATTTAACGCAGTACAGCCAGAAATAGATTCAACTGGTCGAGCAAATGATTTATTCAAACGAGTCAGAACAAGAGTTGATTTGAGTGATATAAATTTCCCATATCCATCTGCGGCAGTTGAAACCAATGGCGATTTTTGTAAAAACTTTTCGATTACTGACAATCCAAGTGATTACAATCAAGGTAGCGTTGGTTTAATTGGCGGATGTAATCCCTAATTAATCCTTGGTTTCGCTGTGAAACTTTTCATGAACTTCGCGTAAATGCTCGTCGGTTACGTGAGTATAGACCTGTGTTGTGCTGATATTGCTGTGTCCGAGCATCATCTGAACACTTCTAATGTCAGCGCCATTCATAAGTAGGTCGGTAGCGAAGCTGTGACGCATTGTGTGCGGGCTGACATGCTTTGTAATGCCAGCAAGTCGAGTATATTTACTGACGATTCTTTGGATGCTGCGAGCCGTAAGTCGACGATAATCACCGCTGTTCGTTACTTGATTATTGCGGCTATAGCTTATAAATAATGGCGGCAGACTGTCGCTACGCGAGGCAAGATAATTTTTGACATGTTCACTAGCACTTTCACTAATAAATACAGGTCTATCCTTTTGACCTTTACCGCGAACCATAAATTCACGACGAACTGTATTGATATGATCTCTATCCAAATTAATTAATTCCGATACACGTAATCCACTTGAAAAAAGTAGTTCAATTATTGCTCTGTCGCGTAACCCAGATTCGTCACGGGTATTTATTTGCTCGATTAAATTTTCTACTTCATCATAGCGCAGAAAGGTGACTTGTTTGCGAACCATCTTTGGTAGTTCGATTTTTTCTGGTGTTAAGCTTTGGATATCTCGTTTTGATAGGTATGATAAAAAACCACGCAAAGCTATTAAATGATAAGCCTGAGTGATCGTTACTAATTCTTCGCCATTATAGTTTCGATATCGGTTTAACCAAAGCCGGTATTTGCGAATAGTTTCGGTTGTTATATCTCCAACTTTGATATCTTCGGTAAATTCAACAAAACGTTCAAGGTATAGTTTATAGTTTTCGGCGGTATGAGCCGAGCGGCCGCCAGCAACCTCAATATTTTCGATATAGTCGAGAATTAGTTCTGATATATACATACCACTAGCATATCGTAAATTGGTCTTTTTCTACAGATCAGTTTATAATTAACTGGAAAATATATAGGAGAAATATTATGTCATCAAAAAAACATATCGAGAAAACCTTAATCGTCTTTAAGCCTGATGCCATACAACGCGGAGTTGTAGGTGAAATTCTTGCTCGTTTTGAGCGTGTTGGATTGAAACTAGTTGGAATGAAAATGATATCACCTGATCAAGCTCACTTTCATCATCACTACGAAACTATCGGTCAAGTAAAATCACGACGCGGCGAAGATACGTTTAATCAAGTTGTTGATTTTATGCTCCAAAGTCCAGTTATCGCAGTTGTACTTGAAGGCGTTGAAGCGATTGATTTAGTGCGCAAAATGGTCGGTGCAACAGAGCCAAAATCAGCTGCAGTTGGTACAATTCGTGGAGACTACTCTCACATTAGTTACGGCTATGCAGATGAAACAAAACAGTGTGTCGCTAATTTAATTCATGCAAGTGCAAATGCTGAAGAAGCCGAGAAGGAAATCGGCCATTGGTTCTCTGACAGCGAATTATTCGACTACCCAGCATTAAACGAAAAGTTTACACGCTAATTCTGATATAATATACCTATGCATGCCTCGGTAGCTCAACTGGATAGAGCAGATCCGTCCTAAGGATAAGGTTGTAGGTTCAACTCCTGCCCGGGGCACCATAGGAGATTATGACAAAAAAACACGATAGGGAAGAATCAAAACTTGATTTTGAAGGTCAGCGTAGTGACGAGAAAGTACTTTTTGTCTTTCGTCGTCATATTATTGCTATGCGCAAGGGTTTTTACTTATTAGTAATTCCATTTACTTTATTATCGTTACCATATTTAATTTGGCCAGATAACTTTGACCTGCTTTGGCTTGCTGCCGGCGGGTTTTTTGGTGGGCTTTTGATGTTTATCTACCATTATATTATGTGGTATTTTACGGTTTATATAGTAACTACTCAACGATTACGCCAAATTACTCAAAAAGGTTTTTTTGGTAAAGATGTAATAGAGTTACGTTTAGCAAAAGTTCAGAATATTAGTTATAACATTCCAGGCTTTAGCGGTGAAATTTTTCATTTTGGTACAATCGTTATTCAGACGTTCGTGGGTGATTTGGTTATAAAAAACGTTGAGCACCCAGACCGTATTTATAATAAATTACAAGATGCCGTAAGTGATGCTGTTGAATCTCAGGGAGGTGATTATGAAAAAGCTACTATCTAAATTTAAAAAGAAGCCAGATGAGCCAGTAAAATCACGTATTACAAGTGATACAGTCGCCGAACATCGTGAAAAAATATTAGCTGGTGGTCGCAGATTTAAATATCCAATTCAATATGCAAAACATAAATTAGTCATCAACGCATCTATTATCAGCGCGGTTGCTTTGATTATATTGGCTATTATCGGATACTTTCAGCTCTATAGTGCTCAGAATACGTCAGAATTTATGTATAGGGTTACACGAGTATTGCCTTTGCCGGTAGCTGTAGTTGATGGTAAAAGCGTTTTATATAGTGATTATTTAATGAAATATCGTAGCTCTATTCATTATCTTGAACAGAAAGAACAAATTAATCTCAAAACCGACGATGGTAAACGTCAAGTTGAGTATATCAAGCAGCAATCAATGGATAAATCTATTGCCGATGCATATGCAGCCAAACTAGCTGCAGGACTTGGCGTTAAGGTGACTGATAGTGAAGTTATGGATTTTATAAATAAACAACGTCAATCAAGCGATGGTGAAATTTCAGAAAAAACCTACGAAGCCGTCATTTTGGATTATTATAATTGGAGCTTTGATGAGTACAAATTAGTAACCAAGAATAATATTATTCGTCAAAAAGTTATGTACGCAATTGATAAAGACGCATTAAAATCTATTAATGCTATTAACGACACGGTAAGGTCCGATCCTAAAACCGTACTAAGCGACCTAGTTAAAAAGTTATCTAGTGATCAAAACAAAAAGATTACATTCGGAAATTCTGGTTGGGTTCCAAAAAATAATCAAGATGGTGGACTTGCTACTGCCGCATCATCACTTGAAAAAGACAAGCTTTCTGACATTATTCAATCTACAACGGGTGATGGCTATTATATCGTTCGGCTTTTGGATATTAATGACTCACAAGTTAAGTACGAATATGTTCATGTGTCTTTGACTACTTTCCAGGATCAATTAGACGCGCTGCTAAAAGATTCTAAAAAAACAATCAAGTATATTAAGTTGTAAACCTAATCTGTTGCGTGACGAATTTGCTTAATTTATTGTATAAAAAACTTATTCAATAATATCGTCTGGTTATTAATTAAAACTAGACAATATACACCCAAGCTGTATACTAGATATCGCATGAAAATATCTGATTATGACTATAATTTGCCCGATGGATTGATTGCCGATAATCCACCTGCTATTCGTGGAACTTCGCGGCTATTAGTAGTTGATAGAAAAAACCATCAAAACTTTGACCGTAACTATAGTGATATTGTTGATTATTTAAATCCTGGTGATGTTCTAGTTCTAAACAATACAAAGGTTATAAAGGCGCGCCTGAGGGTTACGAAAGAGAGTGGCGTGCCGCGCGAGTTAGTGATTTTAGAACGCCATAGTTTTGACGATGACTGGTTCAAGCATCGTGTACTTTATCGTGGCAAAATCAAAACTGGCGATTACTTATTTATTGGCGACAAAAAATTACATGTCGAAGAAGTCATTGGCGATGGAATAGCCGTTGTCAAAAGTGATTGTAATTTATTGGATTTGGTTGAAGAATTTGGCGAAGTGCCGTTACCTCCATATATGAATCGCGACGCCACAAGTGCTGATATCGAACGTTATCAAACGGTTTGGGCGAAAGTAAGCGGATCGGTTGCTGCGCCAACTGCTAGTCTTAATATGACGGATGAAATTATAAACAGGTTGCAGAAAAAA
Source organism: uncultured Saccharimonas sp. (SeqCode) (assembly GCA_964575635.1). GTDB lineage: Bacteria > Patescibacteriota > Saccharimonadia > Saccharimonadales > Saccharimonadaceae > UBA1547. The sequence continues at coordinate 37,207 of CAZNQY010000002.1, forward strand.
GGCGTGAAAGTAGTCTATGCGACATTGCATGTAGGACTTGGGACATTTTTGCCAATCAGAGCTGATTTAATCGAAGAGCACAAAATGCACCAAGAATATTTTGAGATTCCAAAAGAAACTATCGTAGCTATTCAATCCGCAAAAAACAGTAGCAATAGGGTAGTGGCGCTTGGAACAACTATCGCTCGATCACTCGAGTATGCTGGTGATCAAATTATTAATGCAAATGATTCAATTTTTGGTGAAGCTGATATTTTTATTTATCCAGGTTATGAATTCAAAGTTATTGATGGTCTAATGACTAATTTCCATGCGCCGCGAAGCACAGTTTTGATGTTGGCTGCAGCATTTTGTGGTTGGGATAATTTATTAAACGCCTATAATCATGCCGTAGTTGAAAAATACAAGTTCTTAAGTTATGGCGATTCAATGTTAATATTGTAGGTAGATATGCAAAAAGCTTTAGAATTCAAAATTACAAAAAAACTTGACGGGACGCTAGCTAGAACTGGTGTCATCTCGACGCCGCACGGTGATATTATTACGCCTGCATTTATTGTTGGAGGTACGAGCGCGACGGTCAAATCCATGAATCCAGAGCAGGTAGCTGCTTGTGGCGGTCAAGCGGTACTGGCGAATACCTATCATTTAATGATTAGACCAGGTGCAGATATTGTTCAGAAGGCTGGTGGTATTCATAAGTTTATGAATTGGGCTGGTCCGACATATACCGACAGTGGTGGTTTTCAGGCTTTTTCGCTTGGAATGGCTTATAAGAAGGGCATAGAGGCCACTAGTCATGTCGAAAAAGGTGATTCGTTGAATGCAGTGCATTCTAAGTCTCAACTTGCTAAAGTTACTGATGAAGGCGTTCACTTCAAATCGCACATTAGTGGCGAAAAGTTATTTATGAATCCAGAAATATCCATGGAATTGCAACACAAGATCGGTTCTGACATTCACGTTGGTTTTGACGAATTAACTTCGCCATTAGCTGGACGAGAATATATCAAAAAAGCCATGGATCGAACCCATGTTTGGGCGATTCGCTCACTTAATCGCCATAATGAATTAAATGCCGAGCATGTTAAAAAGGGCGAGATTCAGCAAGCTCTATTTACTGTTATTCAGGGTGCACACGAGGAAGATTACCGAAAAGAAAGCGCTACTTTTAATGCTGGACTTGATTCTGATGGATATGCAATTGGCGGTTGTTTTGTTCCCGAGGAAGTTCCTCAGGTTGTAAAGTGGGTGAACGAGATACTGCCAGAAAATAAACCACGCCACCTATTAGGTATGGGCGCTCAGCCAGCTGATTTATTTTTGGGCGTGCAGTATGGCGTCGATACTTTTGACTGCGTTGCGCCAACTAGACAAGCTCGTAACGGTGCGTTGTATTCGCTTGATGGCCGTATTAATATTCGTAACGGTATATTCAAAGAAGATTTTACGCCAATCGACAAGGATTGTGATTGTTATACTTGTCAAAATTACACACGCGCATACATAAATCATTTATTCAGAGCTGATGAAATATTTGGCTTGACGCTTGCTAGCATTCATAATGAACGTTTTGTTATTCGAACAGTCGATAATATTCGTAAGTCAATAATGGACGATACTTTTTTTGAGTACAAAAAGAGTTTTCTTGAGCGATATTATGGTGTCGAAAGAGCTGCTCAGTATTTGAATTAAGTCATATTGGCATCTGGCGGGCCCGGCCGGATATCGCTGCGCTCCTTCGCTTGTTTACGAAAAAATGTAAACACTTTTTCGTTTCACTGCGCTACGCCGAACCGATGATTGATTTTGCTCCCGCAAAATCCTCACCGATTCGGACCCGCCGAGCACGCAATAAAAAAGTTCACCAGAAGGTGAACATTTTTATTGGCGGGCCCGGCCGGATTCGAACCGGTGATCTCCTCCGTGACAGGGAGGCGTGATAACCACTACACTACGAGCCCATAGCTATTAGCTTGAAATATGATAGCAGTTATTAGGTTAAAAGGCAATATTTTACCATCGTTTATTTATATTTTATTAGGTGCTATAATTATTAGCGATAGCTATACAAAATGCCGCTGTAGCTCAGCTGGTAGAGCGGCGCTTTCGTAAAGCGTAGGTCTCCGGTTCAATCCCGGACAGTGGCTCCAATTAGATTACAAATTATTCAACAAAATGAAAAATAATATCAAAGAATTACTCCAAAAACTTGTCGCCGACAGGTATCTTTTGATTTTATTGTCATTGTCGCTTATTTTAGCAATTATCTTCTCGGTTATTATTGGCCTATCTGTTCATCAGAGCGACCTGCAACTCGTGTCTCACTATTCGGCATACGGAATTACGCACTTATATAGAGACCAGTGGTACTATCTTTATTTATTCTCTTTCTTTGAACTAGTTGTTTGTTTCATGCATTCGGTTATCTCTGTAAAATTACTTGTTGTAAAGAGCAGGGAATTTGCACTAGCTTTTGCTTGGTTAGGTATCTTTATGTTAATTGTTGGTTTAATTCTTGCTCAATCAGTTATTAATGTCTGGACGCCACTTTAGGATTTACATGCAGGACTTAGAAATACCAATTGGGAGGCGGACGCTAAAATACAGACTGTTTGAGATGCTGCCAGCTGTTTTGAGCTACGGCGCACTAATATTGTTGGTGGCTTTATCGGCTTTTAGTCCAATCGCTGCGGCGATTTATTTGCTTTTGGTGATTATCACGATGCTTGCAAAGGCGATAGGGATTGCAATTCATACAATTCAGGGTCGCAATCGACTTGAAATGGCGCAAAAAATTCATTGGCACAAAAAACTTGCCGAACTAGAACATCCAATTGAGTCGTATGAATTATTAAAAAAATCTCACAAAAAAGAATTTTTATTCAGAGAACATATCGAAAACCTTCGTATGATGTCGGCAGCGAACAAAGAAGGTGATATTTTTCCAAAGCCATCCGAAATTTATAATGCCGTGATTGTCGCTACGTACAAAGAATCATACGAAATTCTTTCAGGTACTATGCAATCAATTATTGACGGAACTTATGATAAAAAACGAATTATATTAGTACTCGCTCGGGAAGTGCGCGGCGGCGAAGCGACCGAAATTACCGCAAAGCGTCTAAAAAAAGAGTTTGGTGATAATTTTTTTGCGTTTCATATCGTCAATCACCCCAGTGATTTACCAAACGAAGTTGTCGGAAAAGGCGGTAACATTACCTATGCTGGTTTCTTTTTGAAAAAATGGCTAAAAGAAAAAAATATCTTGCCGCGTAATGTTATCGTAACTACGCTTGATAGCGACAATCATCCACACGAAACTTATTTTGATTATGTAACTTACGAATATATCGTACATGAAGATCGAAAGCATCTAGCATACCAGCCAATAGCACTGTTTTTGAGCAATATCTGGGACGTACCGGCGCCGATGCGCATTATTGCGACTGGTAACTCGTTTTGGAACATTATTAGCTCTATGCGTCCGCATACGTTGCGCAATTTCGCATCACATTCTCAATCTATGGACGCACTTGAAGAAATGGACTTTTGGAGCACCAGGACTATAGTTGAGGACGGTCATCAATTCTGGCGAAGTTATTTCCATTTTGGTGGTAATTTTGCGGCATATCCGATATACGTACCGATTTACCAGGATGCCGTCTTGTCAGATACCTACGTCAAAACACTCAAGGCACAATTTATCCAACTTCGTAGGTGGGCTTATGGAGCATCGGACGTTCCTTATGTCGCAACACGGGTTTTTTCAAAGAATCGCAATGTGCCACTTACTAGCGGTATTGCAAAGCTATTAAGGCTGATCGACGGCCACGTAACGCTTGCTAGTGTGTCTATATTGGTTGCAATTGGTGGTTGGGTGCCTTTGGTTGTTAACGGTGAAGCGGCGCGCAGCATCCCAGCACATAACTTACCAGACGTAGTTAGTGGAATTCAGCAATTTGCGTTGATCGGTTTATTTATAGCGATTTTTCTATCAATGAAGATGTTACCGCCACGACCAGAGTGCTACAAAAAGACCAGAACCTTAATGATGGTGTTGCAATGGGGATTAATGCCGTTTACATCGATAATTTATGGCTCAGTATCAGCTCTTTATTCTCAGGCGCGTCTGTTTTCTGGACGCTACCTAGATAAGTTTGACGTAACCGAAAAAGCTACACGACAATCCATCGACGAACTCAAGAGCTCTAAATAATCGAAGAATAGATTATCTTTATATTAAAATAGCCACCGATTAGGTGGCTATTTTTTATTCGATTGTGCGAATGTGAACTTCGCGTTTAATTTCTCTTAGAGTCTTGTCGTACTCGAAATGAAGGCCGAAGCGTTCAAGTCGTGATGGGGTGTTGGTCTGTGGTATCTGTTTAGTGTTACCCATGTCTCTATATTAGCATAAACGACATAAAATGTCAATGGAACAGCTAGTTTACCAATATTCACTTCGTGATATATAAAACGAATATGTTTGATAAATAGGCTAGTGGAAAACTTTTAAGCTTATGTGGGAAAAATAATTAACAGGGGTTGTTAGACCGTAAACCAGTAAAAAAGACTCGATTGGGTTGTAGTGCTAGTTGTTTTTTTGCAAAAAAAAGAGACCCTGTCTATTAAACAAAGTCTCTTTACAAATTTCTATTTGGTGGGCCCTAAAGGATTCGAACCTTTCACCTCAACAACGTCAATGTTGCGCTCTAGCCAAATGAGCTAAGAGCCCGTTACCAATTTAGGATACCAAAATCCTTACCAGAGTGCAATAATATGCTATGATAATAAATGAACGATGAAGTGAAGTCACTAATCACCGAGTTCCGTTTTGCTATAGCGTACGTAACGTTATTTCATAAGTGTTTGTGAGTAATCACAAAAAGTCCGGTGGAACCGTCCATGAAACTGTGTGGACCCGAGACATGCGATAAAATATTTAATCACTAATTAAATATGTAAATCGCATGTTTTTATTTATTTAAAATTAATAAAGGAGAGAATATGAACGAAGATCAACTACATATAATGAGACACAGTCTTGCGCACGTTACTGCAGCAGCGGTTCAACGGATTTGGCCAGATGCGAAGTTCGGCGTAGGTCCAGTAATCGAGAATGGTTATTATTACGATATTGATTTGGGTGATAAAAAAGTTTCTGAAGCAAATTTTGCAAAAATTGAAAAAGCGATCAAGGGCATTATTGAATTTGGCGATGACTTTGAGCGAATCGAAATGCCGATTGATCAGGCGATTTCTTGGGCAAAAGAAGCTAATCAACCGTATAAGTTGGAATTACTTAACGACTTAAAGCGCTCTGGCACGACTGTCGCCAAAGATCTTGACGCTAACGAACTTGGTCTTGAATCGGACGGCGAATCGGCTGTCGAATCCGTAACTATTTACAAGAACGGTAAATTCTTTGACTTATGCCGCGGGCCACACGTCGCAAATACCAAAGACATTACTGGCGTATATAAAATTATGCGAGTAGCTGGTGCATATTGGCGCGGCAAAGAAACTAACCCACAAATGCAACGTCTTTATTGCGTAGCTTTTGCAACACAGGCTGAACTTGATGAATATCTTGATCGGCTAGAACAAGCAAAGTTACGTGATCACCGAGTAATTGGACCGCAACTAGATATCTATATGATTTCAGAATCGGTTGGTTCTGGTTTGCCGTTGATGATGCCTCGTGGTGAAACTGTAAAGAATCTGCTTATACAATATATGCGCCAGGAAGAAGAAAAACGCGGATATAATTATGTTGAAACACCAGTTTTGGCGCACGAAGATTTATATAAGCGATCGGGACATGCTAATTTTTATAGTGATGATATGTATAAATTAAAGGATGATGAAGGTCAAACTTTCTATCTAAAGCCAATGAACTGTCCGCATCACCACATGATTTTCGAAAAGCTGATCACAAGTTATAGGGATCTTCCATATAAGCTCGCCGAGGCTGGTAGGATTTATCGTAAGGAATTGTCTGGAACTTTGAGCGGATTAATCCGTGTTCGTGGTCCAATTACTCAGAACGACTCACATATCTATGTTCGACCAGACCAACTAAAGGACGAGTTTATTGGAGTGCTTGAATTGTTCAAGGCTGTTTATGAAACAATGGGGGTTACAGATTACTGGTACAGGTTATCATTGCCTGATTTTAGTAAAGACAAATACGGCGGCGATAAACAAGCTTGGCTTGATGCAGGTGAAGCGATCCGTGCAGCGATGCGCGAATATGGTGCTGAATTTGTCGAAGCAGAAGGCGAAGCGGCTTTTTATGGTCCAAAGATTGATGTTCAAACCAAAAACGTACTTGGTAAAGAGGATACAATTGCAACTGCGCAAGTCGATATTCTAGTTCCTTATCGTATGGATTTGAATTATGTTGATGAAACGGGTGCAAAAGTGAAGCCAATTATTATTCACCGAGCAATTCTGGGTTCATACGAACGATTTATTGGCTTTTTATTGGAAAAGACCGCTGGGTGGCTTCCATTCTGGGTTTCACCAGAACAGATTAGAATTTTGACTATAAACGATACATTTGGCGATTATGTCGAAGAAATTAAATCGGTTCTTGATGGCGTGGTATTGATGCAGCCGCTTAAATATAACGAACTTCGATATACGGTTGATATGCGTAATGAATCATTAGGCAAGAAGATTCGCGAAGCGACTATGGATAAAATCCCAGTTCAATTGGTTGTCGGTCAAAAAGATAAGGATGCTCGCGAAGTGAGCGTTCGAACGCAAAGCGGCGAAACAAAAGTTGCTCTTACTGAGCTTGCTAGGTTTATTCAAGAAATGAAATAGTATGACAAAGCGTTCTTTAATTATAGGAATAGATATAGACGAGACGCTAGCAGCTAGCGCGCCCGATTTTATCAGCTACAGTAATCGAACATACGGAACGAGTCTTGATGTTTCGGATTATTCTGAAAACTGGGCAGGTATGTGGGGTGTCGATTTTGATGAATTAAACAAACGTGCTGAACAATACTATAGGTCTGGTGTAATGTTAAAGCATAAGCCTATCGACGAGTCTCGAGAGATCCTGGCTCGTCTCAAAGACGAACATAACTTAATTGCTATTACTGCTCGACCAGATATCTGTAAGTCTGATACATGCTTATGGATCGATCGGCATTTTAGCGAAATCATAGACAAAAATAAGCTGTATTTTACGGGTGCTTGGAATAATGCTGACGAAAAATCGTTACATCATACAAAAGGTGATATGTGCGAATCGCTGGGTGTTGACTTGCTTATTGATGATCAATTAAAGCATTGTATTGGAGCAGCGGAAAAAGGGATAACGGCGCTATTATTTGGCGATTATAGCTGGAATAAAGCCCTTGAATTACCAGAAAATGTGTATCGTGTTAGCAGTTGGTCTGAAGTTCTAGATTTTATTAATGAAAAATATAAATAAACCACCATTAATTGTAGTCATAGGTCCGACGGCTAGTGGCAAGACGTCTCTTGCGATCGAGCTTGCTCGCAAATATAACGGCGAGATTATTTGCGCAGATTCGAGAACTATATATAAAGG
>CAZNQY010000003.1:0-17876 GCA_964575635.1 uncultured Saccharimonas sp. (SeqCode)
TAATTTTTCAGCAGCTTCTTCTTTGGTGAGTTTCGCAATTTTTTCTAACTTTTCTTGTTGTTTGCCGCGAATTTCGTGAATTTCATTTTTTAGATCCTCGACATCACGCTCTTCTGCGCGTAATTTTTCAGATCGATTATCGAGTTCGTCGAGTTTGCGATCAAGTGTCTTTTCACGCTCCGCCATACGATCGTCAGTTTTTTTCCACTCACGTCGACGTTCGTTTTCAAGCTCGATTGCTTCGTCCTTGGCTTTTAATATAATATTACTTGCCTTTGTTTTTGCTTCGGCAATTTCTTTTTCGATACTAGTCTTGCCATTAGCCTGACGACGTTTGCTATATGCAACCGTTCCAGTAGCGCCAACAAAAGACCCGACAATTACGGAAATAATAATCTCTAGCATGATCAATCCTTTCTCTGTCAAATTCACCCAAATTTTACTTAAAATATAGAAAAGGTCTATAGGTAAAGGTAGATTGTAATTTTGACATTGATTTCAAAAAATATTCAGAGTTCATTAAAATGAACTAACTATATAGTAGCCCTATTAATAGCAACTTGGCAAGTTATTTCTTGGAAACTGTGATATTAGCTTCTGCGCCATAAAATGGCAAGACAATTTTTTGGTTACAACCGTTTTTAAGCATATTAATTGCATCCGTGCACCAATCATCACTTCGCACACCAACAATAGGTATATTCAAACCGTCCGATAATGTATTAGCGACAGTAATACCGATTCTAAGCCCCGTAAAACTACCAGGACCCTCAAACACGCCGATTCCGCTCAGATCACTAAAATTAGAATTATTTTTTTTCAAAATATTTTCCAAATATGAAAAAATATCCTTGGCTAGCGTCCGACCAGCTTCCCATTTATAAGAATTCAATTTGCCATCTTTATATATAGCGAATTCACAAACTGCATCATTAGTTTTTAACAATAAATATGTCATTTAATTAAATCCAGGATATTTTGAGAATTTGGACCGAAAGCATCTATAGTTAAGTTGCGTGATAATTCAGATTCCATTTTTATAGTTACAACAATTCTGTCGGCTGGCAATGCGTTCTCGACTGCCCCACTCCATTCGATAATTACTACATTATGTTTGTCCGAAATAGCCTCTGATAATTCATCGTTCATTAGACCAGCATCATTAAGTCTATAAAAATCATAGTGACACAAATGTAAATCATCACGTGCATTGTAAACTCGGCTGATCGTAAAACTTGGACTTTGAATATCTTCGTTAATATCCAATCCTAGCGCAATACCTTTTGTTAATGTCGTTTTACCAGCACCAACATCGCCAATTAATTCAATAACACAGCCGTCAGAAAGACACGCGCCAAGATTGCGACCAAACATAATCATGTCATCATAACTGTTGATAGTTTTGTTCATTATATTATTCATTATAACATCTAGTTTTTTATTATTAAGTGTCCTACAATAGGCTTAAGCGATATGCGAATTTCTGATGCTGTAATGGAAAAATTGCTCATACGCAGTGGTGTAGCCACTGAAGAGCAGGTGGGGTCTCTTAAACAAGAAGCCATCCGTTTGCGTCGTCCAATCCAAGACCTTGCTATTCAAAACCAATTGATTGACGATAAAACTATAACAAAAGCGTTCGCAGATTATTCTCAAACACCTTATATTGAACTTGATGCGCACGATATTCCACTTGATATTTTGGGGGAAATCCCCGAACGAGTTGCACGTCAATATAATGCCATCCTATTCAAAATCGACGCCGACGGCGTACATCACTTGGCAATGGATGACCCTGATGATATTCAGGCCGTAAACTTCATCGAAAAAGAAATTGGCACAAACACTCGTATTTATATCGCAACTCACGAAAATATCCTGACAACACTTGATGCTTATCGCGGCGACGTCGACCAAGAACTTAATGAAGTTATCGACATTCAACGCGAAGACGATACTGCTAACGAAAAGGTCAAAGAACAAGATATTGCCGAAGACTCAGCTATCGCAAAGACTATTAGCCTTTTACTCGAATATGCCGTCCGCTCCCAAGCCAGCGATATTCACATTGAACCACGCGAAGGTTTTGTCCAAATTCGATACCGAATCGACGGAATCCTAAAAGAAGTTAACCGATTACCGCGCAATGTTCTTAGTCCACTAGTCAGCCGTATTAAGATCTTGGCTAATCTAAAAATCGACGAACACCGTGTGCCACAAGACGGTCGCTTCAAAATTAAAGTTGGTGGAAAACAATACGCGCTACGTGTCAGCACATTACCGGTTGCCGATGGCGAAAAAACCGTTATGCGTATTTTGGACGAATCCAACCAAGCCGTCCCGCTTGAATCACTTGGTTATTGGGGTCAATCACGTGATACGCTCAAGGATTCGTTGCATGAAGCCAACGGTATGATTTTGATCACTGGACCAACTGGTAGCGGTAAATCAACCAGCTTGTTCAGCATCCTTACGATCTTGAATACACCGATGGTTAATATATCAACAATCGAAGACCCGGTTGAATATAAAATTCCTGGAGTTAACCAAACCCAGACTAACGCTAAGGCTGGAATGACCTTCGCAACTGGTCTGCGCGCTCTACTCCGCCAAGACCCAAACATCATCATGATCGGTGAGATCCGCGACGGCGAAACAGCCGACCTTGGCGTTCAGGCAGCGCTTACGGGTCACTTGGTATTCAGTACGCTTCACACCAACGATGCTGCAACCTGTCTACCACGTCTACTCGACATGGGTATCGAGCCGTTCTTGATCGCCAGTACTGTACGCGTAGTTGTTGGTCAACGCTTGGTTCGCCGACTTCGCTCTGAAACCAGAACAAGTTATCAACCAACTATCGAAGAACAAGAACAAATACTAAAGTCTTTTGGATTAAGCGGTTTAGAGGACATGAAAATAATTCATGAATTAGAAAAAAGAGCTATGAGTGAAGGCGTTGGCAAAGACGTGCCATTATGTACTAGCGAAACCGGAATTATTACATTGTGGAAAAACAATACCGAGGATAACGAAGACGGAGCACAAAGCGGTTATCGTGGACGAATGGGTATTTACGAAGTATTAAATAATTCAACAAATATCCAGCAGTTAATCGTATCCAATGCGACAAGTAATAAAATCCGCGAACAAGCCATATCCGAAGGCATGATACGAATGCAAATTGACGGTTTAATAAAAGCACTCCGTGGCGAAACGACAATCGAAGAAGTCATAAGGGTAACAAAGGAATAATATATGGCTCTATTTTCATACGTAGCGATAAATAACAAAAAAGAATCTATAAATGGAACAGTTGAACAGCCTGACCGCGCAAGTGCAATTGCTGCTATCGTCAAACTGGACTTGCGACCAGTCAGCATCAAAGAAATTGCACAAAAAAAACCTGGCTTTGACTTTAATAAACTATTCAACAAAGACAAAGTCAAAACAGACCAACTAGTCATGTTCACTCGACAATTAAGCGCCATGATTGGAGCTGGCGTTCCTATCTTGCGCGCACTTTCTTCGCTTGCTGAACACATTGCTGAAAGTCCAGCACTCAAAAAGATATTATTAGGCGTAATAAAAGACGTCGAAGGTGGACTGTCACTCGCAGATGCACTTGGCAAATATCCAAACACCTTTAACGATGTTTACGTAAATATGATCAGGGCTGGTGAAGCAGCCGGAATCTTGGATGACATTCTAAAGCGCCTTGCCGCACAACAAGAAAAAAGCTCTTCGATGAAAAAGAGAATCAAAAGCGCCATGTCCTACCCTATGGTACTCTTAGGCATCACTACTCTTGCGTTCTTTGGATTAATGTTCTTTGTCGTTCCTCAAATTGGAAAAATCATCACAGACCTTGGTGGCGAAGGTGCAACACTTCCATTTATAACCGTGGCCATGCTAGCACTCAGCCAATTCATGCTTCAGTTCTGGTATGTAATATTTGGCGTTATTGGCGCAATTAGTTACGGCATAATAACTTATATAAAGACACCTCGTGGAAGATTCCAATTCCATCATCTATTACTTCGAACTCCTGTTATTAAAAAAATTGTTATGAAGATTGCCGTAGCTCACTTTGCCAGAACCTTCTCGGCATTAATTGAAGCTGGTGTAGCCGTACTAGAAGCGCTTGTTGTAACGTCACACGCAGTAGGAAACGCAGTTTACGAAAAAGCCCTACTTGACGCAGAAGTTGAAGTTAAAAATGGTAAATCACTATCATCCGTAATTGAAAGTTATCCTATCTTCCCACCGATCGTTTCGCAAATGCTTTTAGTTGGTGAAGAAACTGGTCAGACAGATAAAATTCTCGTTAAGGTAGCTGACTTTTATGAAGAAGAAGTTGACGTAGCTATTGATGGCATGAGTTCAATCATCGAACCGATCATGATCGTAGTGATGGGTGGAATGGTCGGTTTAATTGCAGCCAGCGTCATGATGCCAATCGCCGGACTTGCAACGAGTATCAAAGGATAATGTTGACTAATATCAACGCGCTCATGTTATAATTACATTAATATTTACAGTGGGCAGTATGACGAAATTATTTTACACAGACAAACCAATCATCGGACTAGACATCAGTAGCACTGGTGTAAAAGTTATGGCAATCGACACCCGAAAGTGGCTAGTATTAGGTTACGGCTCAATCGATCTTGAACCATTAAAAGTCAAGGAATCACTCGAAGGCAACAGTCAATACTTGGCGGAAAGCATTCAAACACTACTGAAAGAAAAAGTTATTGGTGAATTACCAAGTAAACACGTCGCAATCAGCATACCAACTGAACGCAGTTACTCTCGAACTTTCAATCTACCAAATAGCGTCGAAAAAAATCTAAAAGAAGCAATTGATCTCGAGGTTGATCAATATATTCCGATACCAGCAAACACATTATATATCGACTACGAAATCATTGAACGAAAGAAAAAAGAAATCACAGTTCTGATGTGCGCCGTATCAAAACTCATTGTCGATAAATGCATAGCCGCTGTAGAATCTGCAGGTTTAACCGTTGGTCTAGTAGAACCAAGTATTAATTCAGTTGCCAGGTTATTAACTAATACAGAAGACGGCCACCTGCCAAGCGTAATTGTAGATATCGGTCCTGCAAGTACCGATATTGCGATCCTTGATAACGGTATCGTTCGAGTTACTGGTGGAACACAGATTGGCGGTAATACTTTTACTATCGATCTCGCCAAAAAACTTGGAGTAACACTCGATAACGCTCATCAACTCAAGGTATTAAATGGACTTAATGCAGGTCCAAGACAAGAAAAAATTAAAACTGCCGTCGAGCCAAGTTTGAAAAGAATAATATCAGAAACCAGTAAAGTCATGCGCTATTACACAGAACGAATCAACAGTGACCGAAAAATCGAACAATTGTTAGTTGTTGGTAATGGCAGTAATATGCCAGGAATCGGCGAATATTTTACAGATTCCTTGATAATGCCAGCACGCGTTGCAAGCCCATGGCAAAAACTAGACTTTGGTAAACTCCAAGAACCGGCAAAGCAATTCCGATCAAGATACATAACCGTAGCAGGTCTTGCTATCGTAGCGCCAGAGGAGATTTGGGGATGATTAATTTACTACCGAAAGAAACAACTAATCAAATACGCGCTGGGCATAATAATGTATTTTTAATGAAAAGCATTACAATACTCGGTTCGATAACGGCATTTCTAGTATTAGCGAGTGCTGGGTCATATATTTATCTCTTGAATAGTCAGCAGCTCGCAAAAAGCGCTAACAATGGATCAGTTATTAATTCATCCTATCAAAAAGCTAAATCCGAAGCAGATGCTGTCTCATTAAATATCTCAAACTCCGAGCAAATATTAAATCAGCGGGTTTCTTACAGCAAGCTACTGCTTGAATTAGCCAAAGTAATGCCAGCCAAAACCACGATTTCAACTTTTTCAATCGATGAAACATCAATAAATCAACCAATAACTCTAAAGATATATGCAGCGACCGATAACGACGCCGACACCCTCAAAAACAATCTTGGCTCATCCAGTATATTCTCTAGCTACAGCGTAGTTTCAACAAACGACAAACAGACCGATGTAGCAGGATACCCTATCGCGATCACATTGACTATAAACATCAATAAAGGTGGCTTGAAATGACAGATACTACACCGAAAGAAAATGGCATAAAAGCCACTTCACTCAGAGGCTTACTAATCAGTTTATTATTAGTAATAATAGTAGGAGCAAGTGTTGGATTTTATTTTGCAAACGATTTTCTGTCAGAAATGGCACATACTATCAAAAAAGAAAACCCGACTATTTCATCAAACGACAGTACTATGAAAGCGACAAGTTTGCTTAAAGATTTTGTCATAAAAAACAAAAGCATATCAGATAAAGCTAGTTTGATTACGGTCTCAGCAACAAATGCTCAAAACTTAATAATGTCAGATTTGAAAAAATATGCATCCGACGCTGGTATAAAAATTAGCGAGTTAAGTTTTAACACAACTCAATCAACTGTCGTTGGTGGTACATCCACAACCCAACAAGTAAACATCACTATCGAAAATCCTGTAGTCTATTCAAATCTCGTTAAATTCCTCCAACTCGTCGAATCCAGTCTGCCATTAATGCAGCCTGCTGGAATATCCATAAGTACAGTTGATAAAACCAAAGTCAAGGTCGATCCAATAACAATAAAGTTCTTTACAAAATAATATGTCAAAAAAGAATAACATCAAATCAACCAAAGCAATCAAGAGCATACTAAGTAGGCTTTATATAATCATAATCATAGTCCTCTCGGCCGCTGGCGCAGGTTATTATATATTGGCGCTAAACGATACATTACAACAACTTTACACGCCAGACAGTAGTAACAATACAACCGTTCAACCTATAGTTAACAACGTAAACCAATCAACTTCAGACACTATCAATAGTCTACGCGAGAGCAAAGATTCGACGGTCACAGAACTTCCATCGGGAACAAGAATAAATCCATTTAATTAACGGCTTGTCTCAGCAAGCACATAACGCATATAATATAATAAATGCTAATACTAGGATCAAGATTAATCGGAACGCCAATAATGGGCTTGCACACAAGCTCAATGTTAGCTACGGCAAAAAATCCAATCATCGATCCAAGCAACCTGAAAATTGTCGCTTACGAAGTCGAAGGGCCATTACTGGAACATAATCCATCTTTTTTAAGGATCGCTGACATTCGAGAGCTTAGCGAAATCGGTATGATAATCGATAGTAGTGACGAAATAATTGGAATTGATGATGTAATTCAATTAAAAAAGGTTTACGATCTAGGATTTGGAATTATCGGACTAAGCGTAATTGATGAAAATAAAAATAAACTCGGTAAGATTGAGGATTTTAGCCTGGACACAGATAGTTTTATCGTTCAACAGTTAAATGTAAAGCCCGGTATCTTCAAGAGTATTGCGAGTGCAGGTTTATTAATCCATCGTTCTCAGATTATCGAAATAAACAATCAGTCGATAATAGTCAAATCAGGCAGTAAAAAATTAAACTCAATAATTGAGCCTAAAAAACTGACCTATATGAACCCTTTCAGAACACAAAATCCACAGCCAGAGACAATCAAGCTGCAAAAAACTAATTAATCTGTTTTTTCTAGAGCTGATTTTATATCACTATAACTAAAGCCCTGTCTGGATAAATACGACATCAAACCTTTTTCATCATATTTATTACGTTTTTTGACAATTATTTTTTGTATTTCGGTTTGATCGTTGCGATCACTGTCGCCTAGTACTTGTTCTATAATTTCAGCTGCTATGCCTTTTTTTGATAATTCAAAAGATAATCTTCTTTGGCTTAAACCTTTTTTCAAAAATCTATTTTGTACCCAATACTTTGCAAATTTGAAATCATCAACATAACCTTTATCTACAAGCCTACCTATTATCGGCTCTTTTTGACTTGGGTTCATACCATTTCTTAATTTACCAAGCTTGTCAATTTTTGACATGGTTTTTTTATATAAATATTCACTAACTTCTCTTTTGCTTCGTGGACGCATTAAACAAAATTCCAACGCTCGTTGGTAATACTTTCCAAATTCGCTTTGCGATTTCAATGATTCAACGTCTGTATCATCAATCTCTAAACCTACCTTGAGACCCAAATCTATAATTTGCGCAATATCCAAACTACACAAAAAAACGCCATCAACTGATACATTTACGCGATTTTGATCACGAACCTGCAAATTGATGGCGGTTATTTTCATTTAATTACAAAGCTGCTTCGTCGGCTACTTTCGCTCGAACTTTAGCTTCGATCTCTGCTAATACTTCAGGATTTTGCTTTAGGTATTCTTTGCTTGCTTCGCGACCCTGGCCAATTTTGGCATCGTTATAGTCAAACCAAGCACCAGCTTTGCCGACAATTCCATGCAATACCGCAAGATCTAATACGTCACCAGTTTTACTAATGCCTTCGTTGTACATAATATCAAATTCAGCAGTCCTAAATGGCGGTGCAATCTTGTTTTTGACAATCTTGACCTTGGTACGGCTACCTATGATATCTTCACCAGATTTTATCTGACCAGTACGGCGAATATCCATACGGACCGAAGCATAAAACTTCAAGGCGTTACCACCAGTTGTAGTTTCTGGATTACCAAACATCACGCCAATCTTCATACGAATCTGGTTAATGAAAACTACAGTCGTACGACTCTTGTTGATAATACCAGTCAACTTACGAAGCGCTTGTGACATCAATCGAGCTTGAAGACCCATGTGGCTATCGCCCATGTCTCCGTCAATTTCAGCCTGTGGTACTAGTGCGGCTACTGAGTCAACAATAACGATGTCAACTGCATTAGATCGAACTAGGGTTTCGGCGATTTCTAAGGCTTGCTCGCCGTTGTCTGGCTGCGAAACCAACAAGTTATCAGTATCAACTCCAAGGCGTCGTGCATAGGCTGGATCGAGCGCATGCTCGGCATCAATAAATGCCGCCGTACCGCCATTTTTCTGAATCTCGGCAATAGCATGCAATGCCAAAGTTGTCTTACCTGACGATTCAGGTCCAAATACTTCAATAATACGACCTTTTGGAAAGCCGCCACCGAGCGCTAAGTCGATTGATAGCGCACCACTACTAAATAATTCAACATCTACAGTTTTCGTATCACCTAGCCGACGGATGGCTCCGTCTCCGAATTGTTTGTTAATTTGTTCCTGAGCCAAACCAAGCGCTTTCAATTTACCATCATTAGTTGCTGGTTTTTCACCCATTTCTGCCTTTTCTGTCTTTTTAGCTGCCATAATACCCTCTCTTTTATAAATCTATTATACTTTAATTTGCTATAATATAACCATATGACTACAGCAACTCGTAAACAAACTGGTTTTACACTAATCGAAATAATTTTCGTAACAGCAATCTTTGCTTTTGCGAGCATTCTGTTTTTTGTTCAAAAAAATAATCTAAACATCGTTAATCAGGATAATAATAAAAAAACCGCCATCAACGCAATGTATTACAGTTTGGAAGAAGTTTTTTACAAGGCTAATAATTATTATCCTCAAACAATTAATAACGAAAATCTGAAATCAGTTGATCCTGATCTCTTTACCGACCCAAGCGGAGTCAAAATCAACGAAACTGGCAGCTCTTATCACTATTCAGCGCTTGATTGCAGCACTGACGGAAAATGTAAAAGCTACGAACTTAAAGCTACTCTATCTAGAGAAGCTGACTACGTAAAAACTAGTCGAACTAAATAGTATTAGTCGTTTTCAACTGGACGGCCATTTTTAAAGGCTTCGACAGCATTATTAAGCAATGCAACTTCTTTTTTTGGATTAGCTACATAAGTAAACACGTATGTCGTTTCGTCACCTTCGGTACTTAAACGTATTGTTCCGTAATTAAATATCTGTTGCAGCGGACCATCTTGATAAAAGCTGGCGTCTTCGATATTTAATAGACTAACTGTTTGTTCATGTTTATAGAACAAGCCTGGTTGAATCTCTTGAACGACACTCTCGTTCGTTAAAAAGAAGCGGTTTCTAGTATAAACGTATACGGTCATAACCATTCCGAGTGCCACAACAAACATAAAAATTAAAGCGAAAATTTCTAACCTTGCTCCAGAAAGCATATCTGAAACAGCAGGCCCAGCGGCGCCCATAATACCGCCCGCTCCAAAAAACATAATCAAAGACGTTATCATCAAAAACAAACCAATTCCAATCGGCACAACCAAGCCAATAGGATGACGTTTCACCGCGCTCAAGACATATTCTGAACTGCTTAAATTAAGATCTGGGTACATTCGACATGATTTGTCATGTTTCTTTTTGACAGCCTCGCTAATTTCAACTTTCTCAGGCTCGGACGATCGCATCACATGAACGACTGGATGGTTTTGCTCCATAGCATCTGGATTAACTGGATGTGCATATAAGGGATTTCCGTCGACGTCATAAGCTACTGGACGGCTATAATCTTGAACTGGTTTTTGTTCAATATCTTTCATACTTATATTATATCAATTTTTTCAGGATTAGTCTTGTTCAAGTGGCCATACGCCTTAGGTGTTACGCGTCGTCCGCGCGGTGTTCTTTCGATGAAACCAATCTGCATAAGATATGGTTCATAAAAGTCTTCAATTGTTGTAGTTTCGTCACCAGTTAAGGCGGCTATCGTATTAAGTCCAACTGGGTTTGTACCGTAATTTTCGATAATACTAAGGATAAGGTTGCGATCGCCTGGATCCAAGCCAAGTTCATCAACTTCGAGCAGCTCAAGTGCTGATTTTGCAATACTAACGTCAATTATGCCGTCACCATTTACGTCAGCGTAATCGCGTACTCGTTTCAGTAAACGATTAGCAATACGTGGCGTTAGCCTTGCTCTGGTTGATAGCATCTCGGCAGCAGGACGATTAATCTTGCTATTCAAAATAACCGACGCACGCTCAATAATACGCGTAATCTCTTCGGGGTTATAAAACTCTAAACGGTGAATCAAGCCAAACCGATCACGAAGTGGCGCCGCCAAGGCACCAGTCCTGGTTGTTGCACCAATGACGGTAAACTTCGGCAAATCTAGTCGTACACTGCGCGCTGCTGGACCTTTACCTATCATAATATCCAGTTTGAAATCTTCCATGGCACTATATAGCGTCTCTTCGACAGTTCTGCCTAATCGGTGGATCTCGTCGATAAACAACACGTCGCCATCGCTCAAATTAGTTAGAATACTGGCAAGATCACCAGCTCTTTCGATCGCTGGACCAGAAGTAACACGAATATTAGCTCCCATTTCATTAGCTATCACTGTCGCCATAGTTGTTTTACCGAGTCCTGGTGGACCATATAATAAAATATGATCAATTGGTTCGCCGCGGCGTTTTGCAGCATCAATCGCTAGCTTTAGATTGTTTTTTAATCTTTCCTGACCGATATATTCATCGAAGGCTTTTGGCCTTAACGTAACTTCCAGTTTTTGCTCTTCATTATCGTCGTCATGCACCGTAGTGTCTATAATTCGTTCAATTGCCATCAGATTTTACCCTTTAGCGCCATAGTCACGCGTTTAGCAGTCGGCAAGTCTGTTGGCACGTCAGTCAAAGCCAGCGTTGCGTCGTTCAAGTTAAAGCCTAGTGCCATCAAAGCCTCTAATGCTTCATCGCCAACAGCCGCTGCCTGAACATTATCGCTTGTAGTTTTGTAATATTTAGCTTGACCGACTTTATCAGACAAGTCGACAATCACGCGTTCGGCAGTTTTCTTGCCAACACCACTCGCTTTCGTTACAAAACCCGAATCGCTATTAGCAATGGCGTTGCGCACTGTCTCGCTATCACCTAACGACAAGATAGCTAGTGCGGCTTTTGGGCCAACACCTTGGACGGTTATTAGCATCTCGAATAATTTCTTGGCAACCAAACTAGAAAAACCAAATAATTCCTGGCTTTGTTCGCGCATGTGATGATAGGTATGAAATTTTACTTTTGAATCAATCGCCACGTCGTCAAAATCTGACGCCGCAAGATTAATCTCATAACCAATACCACTAACATCAACTACCACTGATGATCCAAATTTTTCCACTACAGTCCCAAAAACATGCGCTATCATATTAAACCTATTATACCCGAGACATCAGATAATGCGTAATTGCCGCCGCCAAAGCATCAGCACAGTCATCTGGTTTTGGCGCAACACTCAATCCCAATTGAATCCTGACCATTTCTTGGACCTGTTTTTTATCGGCTTTACCATATCCTGTTACGGTTTGTTTAATCTGGAGCGGAGTATATTCAAAAACAGGAATTTTATTTTTTTGACCAGCTAGCATCGCTACGCCCCTAGCGTGCGATACGCTAATTGCCGTAGTGACATTACGTGAAAAGAATAGTTTCTCGATCGACATCGCATCAGGTTTTGTAGCCTGTATAATTTCGGTCAAACTATCATAAATATCTTCCAGGCGAATGACCAATTCTGTGTGGGCTGGCGTCGTTACCACACCCGCATCAACCATCTTCATTTTTCCATCATTAACATCAATTACGCCAAAGCCTAAAATACCAGTTCCTGGATCGATGCCAATTATTCTCATACAACCAGTATACCGTTTTTGATCTATTTGTCCTTTTTTATTAATCTAGAAATTTCCCAGTGCCATTCCCAGACACCATAAACAAGGGCTATGGCTATAATCGATAAAATTGATGCATTTATTATTTCACTACTATATTCAGCTGCTACTTTCGGCTTATAGCTCGCTGACGGCACGGTTTTTATTGCGATGCTTTTACATCTATTTGTTTCTGGGTTTCGAGTTTGCCCGCTCGGACAATCCGACGTCGCCGCTAGCACGCTGGCTATTTTTCGACAACGGTTTGTTGCGGGATTTCGTTCTTCGCCTTCCGAGCAAGGCACTAGCGCTACTACATCACTTACGATATTACGGCAGCGACCTGTTTCTTCGCTGCGATATTGACCGTCTTTGCATGGTGCTAATTCTGTCGAAGTATCAATGATTTTTCGACAGCGGTTAGTTTCACTACTGCGATAATATCCGACGGCACATGGCTTTAATTCAACTACAACTTCTTCAATTTCTTCTGCGATATAATCGATATTTTCGGCCGAACGCGTAACTTGATTTGTATATTTCCAGACACCATTAATCAACGACCAAGACTCACCTTCAATGGGGTTTACGTAACTATCCGAATCGTCAATAACTTGACCGCTAATAGCCGCTATTCGAACCCGTCCAGATGTATTTAATAGTGTAAATTTAATGTCGTCATTCGAAACCGTCAGATAACTTTTTGACGCGATTACTAGACCGACTGGAAATGAATAGAATTTATCATAGTTTAATCCCGTATAAATCAGATAGTCAGTTAAATCAACCGCCACGTCATTAGGGTTATAAATTTCAATAAACTCGTTCCCATCATCAATTCCAATCACGTTTGGTAAGATTTCGGTAATTATTAAGGGCAGAGCCAATTCACTACAAATACCCAGTTCACTACGATAATAGTTATCAGGCAAAATATGTTGATAACCTTTGATATTTACACATTCATCATGTTCATTGCAATCAAACAAAACTTGATCAAAATTGTCTGGTAAAGTTTCTTGAATTCCGACAATATTCATACAGAAATCGATTTGACAGTTGCCGTCATTATCAAACCCAAATCCATTTGGCATAACAAACTGATCGCCTGCAATATTAGGACAAATGTCGACCGGAATCGACTGACAACCGCCCAATTTATCAATTTGATATCCATTCGGTATTATTTCCTGAATTCCATCAATATTCAAACATATATCAATTCTATCTTCGGTCGCACCGTATTGATAAGTCACCCTTGGATTATCAATTATGAAATCAACACTGGAAATATCCGTATCTTTCAGCACCAATTCACCCAAAGCAACTCGAGATAAAACCTTTCCATTAGGTACTGGACCTATCAAATTATTTTCTGGCGTAGAAACACCCCAACCAACTTGATCAATTTCGACATCATTCGAATCGAACAATTTAACATAGCCAGCTACACCCGATAGCGAAACCGAGAATGCAAAATCAGAACCCGCATCAAGATGATTTATCAAAAATTCGTTTGATGCTATGAATAAATTAGCGTGACTCGGTAAAAATATATGAACGCCTACGGCTTTCGGCGCAAAACAAACCATCTTGGACCGATTCGAATCCAATCCTGAACTTTGATAATACAAACACCAATTAGTAATCTCTATATCCTGCGAACTATTATTATAAAGTTCGACAAACTCATTTTTTGCCGAAGATCCGTCGCCTAACTGAACCTGTGAAATCACAATACTTTCACTAATAGCCCCCGATTTTTCGCAAAACAAAATACCAAAAGACAATACAAGCAACAACAACCAATGAAGCTTATGCATAGCATCATAATAGTTATTTTTTAAGTTTTAATCAAGTATATTATTCAATGTCGGCAGTAATATCGGCGTTATTATAAACGTTCACGACATCATCCAAATCGTCAACTGCGTCCAAAATTTTGATCAACTTGTTAGCAGTTTCGACGTCATCAATTTCAATCATATGATTCGGTACATATTGAAGCTCTGCTGCCAAAACCTTAAGTCCAGCACCTATGATATTCTGGCGCACGCTTGCAAGATCTTTTTGTGCAGTATAAACAACCGTTTCGCCATCTTCTTCCACGACATCTTCAGCACCAGCATCTAAAATCGTCAATAAAGCGTCTTCACCAGTTTCTTCAACTCTGATTA
Source organism: uncultured Saccharimonas sp. (SeqCode) (assembly GCA_964575635.1). Classification (GTDB taxonomy): domain Bacteria; phylum Patescibacteriota; class Saccharimonadia; order Saccharimonadales; family Saccharimonadaceae; genus UBA1547. The sequence goes on from CAZNQY010000003.1 coordinate 14,823, forward strand.
CACCTTTGTACGTGAATTGAAATGTAACACTGCCAGCATCTGCCATGCGTGCGCCATTTTTTGTTAAAGCAGTACGAACTTCTGGGAAAGTACGATTTTTGTTGTCAGTCGCAGTTTCAATAATAATACCGACACCACCTGGACCCATAGCTTCGTAAGTCGCAGATTCCAAGATTGCTGCGTTTTTATCACTCGCTCGATCAATCGCACGTTGAATATTCGCTGCTGGCATATTTGCCTGTTTGGCTTTTTCAATAGCAAGTGCCAAACTTGAGTTCATCGCTGGATCAGCACCACCACGCGCAGCAATCGCAATCTGATTACCAAGTCGCGTAAATACCGCACCCCGCTTTGCATCCTTTAATCCTTTTTCGCGCTTAATTGTTGACCACTTGCTATGTCCAGACATAGTCGATTTCTCCGATTTTATTCAATATTTATAAATTTATCTATATTATAACAGATTATTCAACTATATTTACATCGCGCAAATTGAATTTGGTTTTTGACCGCATATAAAAACACGCTGCAATAATGCCCGCATACATACATCCGCCAATCAACCAATCAAACTTTATTGTCGTAACAGCCCATGGCAAATTAGCGAAGAAATTAATTACATTTATTATATAACCAAGCAACCAACCCGTCGGGATGGCAAATATCACCGCAATGAATGGCAAAATGATAGATGATAATCCTGTAGCAAAAACCAGCAACATCGCAAGTGGCACGAGTGGCAATACCAGGATGTTAGCAATCAATGCAACGTTCGAAATTTGCCCAAAATAAACTATTAATATCGGTAAAGTTGCGATTTGTGCCGAAATAGTTTCTATTATAATCTGTGGCAAAAACCCAGGTTTTGGTTTTTCAAAAAAATACCTAGTTGCAAGCGGCGCGATTATCATAACGCCCGCAAACGCCGCAAACGACAATTGCCAGCCAATATCCACCCAGAGGTAGCTTGGATCATATATTAAAGTAAGCGATGCCACAAACAATAACAATACGATCGGATGAAACTTCCTGCCATAATACCAAGCCAGCAAACTCAGAACAGACACAATCCCCGCCCTAACCATACTTGGCGAAAATCCAGTTATTGATATAAAGCCCGCAACCATAGCAAGTGCGGTAATAATTGCTAGATATTTTGAGACTTTTTCAAATACTCTCCTAGCCAACCTAACTAATATCGTTAAATTATAACCACTCGCCACCACGATATGAGTTAGTCCCGCAAACTGCAGCGCCGTCACAAAATCTGACGATAAATCACTTTTTTCGCCCAGCAAAAACCCAAGGCCTAAATCAGCTTCGGTTTCGGGCAGAGCATTTCTGATTTTTGAGCCAAAATAATCTTTCATGTCGCGACCAGAATTCTGAACTTTATAATAATCAACTACATTAGCCTGGTATACTACCGCCAAGTACTTACCAAAACCAGGCTTTAATAATCCTGACAACCTAATATAATCGCCATTCTTAAAATCATCAGCATTCGCCGTTACGAATATCCGACCCGCTGCTTTATTATCGTCGACAGTTAAGTCATCAAGACTGAATGACTTTAGACCCGAAGAAGCTTCTGATAAAGCATTAATTTTGCCGCTTACAATAGTAACTTTATTAATATATTTATCAAAGCTTCTTATCTCTTGCATCGTCTGTCCACCACGAAATTGCCCAAGCATTAAGCCCGCCAAAAATACCAAAGGAATAAATACCAAATATTTTTTATAAAAAATAAACGGAAAAAAACACAGTAAAATAATCAACGGAATATAATTAACAGAAAAATACTGCGCAACAAAAATCCCAAAAATAAAACCCAATGACAACCACGCAATTAACCATGATGAATGAACTTTGCGTTTTAATAGCCACCAATTCAACTCGACAGGCTTAATGTTGCTGATAAATAATTTCATAGTTGATTATTTGCAAAAAACAAACACTTTCCTGAAATTTAAATTACTAAAACCTTTGGCGAGACAATCTCAAAGAGTCAGTCAAATTAATTCGCAATACATCGAACAGACATACCAACCGCTTCATCAAACTGATCTCTGACGACTGTAGCGAAAGTTGAATCAAGATAACGCCGCCATGCCGTAGCACTCCTAGTACTAGTCCAAATATACGTTCTCGTATTTAGGTTACTTCCATTCGTAGATCCATCGGTTCCACGATAACCAGGCAACGGCATATCCAGACCGGACGAGCCACCAACCTTAAGTTTAGTGCCTTGATCCGTCCCACGATATCCGCTCAAATCAGCTTGAGATTGCGTCATACCAAGTTGTACTTCCAAAATCTTCCAATCATTATCCGTCGGTACATGAGATCCTGCAGGACAAATTCCCTGAGCGCCTTCAGATAATGAATATTGCATTGTCTCGCCCCACTGATATAGAGCTCCGTAAGTCGTACAGTTTGACTCATTATCGTAATAGCAATATTTCTCCAATATGGCGTTATTCGTCTGCCCTGAAAACCGACTAATCATCGTACCTACATTAAGATTTTTCTTGGCCCAAACTTGCGAACCTACGGCAATCCAATTGCCGTCAGATGCAATTGCAACAGTCGCGGAACTGGTTTGGCTGCCAGTATAATTCCCATTCCCGGTTACTACTACTTTTAAATATTTTCCAATAAGATTAAGTGGTAGTACGTAGGTACTAGCATTTGCTCCAGAGATATTAGTATAAATTCCACCAGACGTTGTAGCGCTTTGCCATTGATAGCCGACCGTTGCACCAGCTGGGCTGACTGCGCCCGCCGTAAGTGTTTGACCTACTTGTGCAATTCCAGTTATGGCAGCAATTGCAATGAGTGGAGAAATAACTTGAACAGTAGCCGCACTAATTTGAGAGCCAGAATAAGTACCACCGCCAGTGGCTACTACTTTTATATATTTACCCGTAACACCTTGAGCTACCGTATAAGTATTGCTAGTTGCTCCAGCGATATTTACATAAGTTCCATTTAACGTATCAGAGCTCTGCCACTGGTAATTAACCGTTGCACCAGCTGGGCTGACTGCTC
>CAZNQY010000003.1:17976-41080 GCA_964575635.1 uncultured Saccharimonas sp. (SeqCode)
CCGCCGTAAGTGTTTGACCTACTTGTGCGGACCCAGAGATAGCAGCAATGCCTGTTATATTGGTCATAGTTTGACTAGTTGCACTACTAATCTGAGTTCCAGTATATAGCCCTTTTCCGGTTACTGATACTTTAAAATATTTACCGTTATCACTGGCCTGAACATTGTAAGTATTATTAGTTGCTCCAGAAATATTAGAATAAGTTCCATTTAACGTATCAGCGTTCTGCCACTGGTAATTAACCGTTGCACCAGCTGGGCTGACTGCTCCCGCCGTAAGTGTTTGACCTACTTGTGCGGACCCAGAGATAGCAGCAATGCCTGTCACCTGCCCAATCGGAGTCGGCGGAATGCCTTTGGTTATATAGTAAACAATCGACCCCCTAGTCGCAATTAAAATAAAGGCGATATTTGGATCTGGATCAAGAGTAAAATTGTAATCTGTACCCTCAGTTGGTTGAAGACAATAATTATTATCTACTGGGCTAGTTGGGCAGATTATACCATTAGAATCTGGAGCCGACATAGTCGGATATTTATCATACATAACATAATACAATTCTAGTCTTTTAGAAGAATTGGCCAAATCTGATTTAACGCTAGCAATATTAGCACGATTAGTTATGCCCGTATAAGAAACAATAGATAGAGCAGCCAAAATACCAATGATTACAATGACAACCAACAATTCAACGATAGTAAAAGCTTTGGATTTTTTAGATAAGTTTTTTAGTATACGCCCAATACTTTTGTTCATTGTATATATATTAGCATAAGTTTATTGACAATAATATTATCAAAATTCAAACCAAAACAATGAACTAATAAAGATACATAAATAGTTACTTAAGGCGTTGCAAAAGTACTATCAGTAGAATAGCCTGTGCCGATTGAATTTACTGCATAGCCACGATAATGTATCGTTGTCCCAGATGGCAAACCAGTTCTAGTTCGATTAAATGCAGTTCCGACGTTAACAATATTAATATCACGGTTCAACATCAAAACACTATTCGAATTACCATCAGTAACATATACGCTCGACCCATCACTAGACAGAGCCATACCCTGTAAATAATTACCGCTTCCAATTGCTGGCGTACTCATAGCCGACAAAGTGCCATTAACTATATTTCGGTTATACATTGATATATTATTTGACGTGCTATTTGATACGTAAACAGATTTTCCGTCATTCGACAGTACTATATCATAAGGGCCCGTATTCGTTGCTATTGTTGGAGTTGTCATAGCTGATAACATTCCAGTTGAAGTATCGCGATCAAACATAGATACCGTGTTCGCGTTGATATTGGCGGTGTATAAAGATTTTCCGTCACTAGAAATAGCAATATTGCGCGGATTAGTGCCCACTAAAATCGTTGGAGTGGAAAGTGCTGTTAACTGTCCAGTAATAACATCTCGTCGATACATCGATATGTTATTATCATTAAAATTAGCACTATAAATAAACAATCCATCTGGCGAAATAACAATATCTCTTGGATTAGCACCAGTTGCAATAGTCGGGGTGGCTAACGTAGCTAATGCGCCATTTGAAGTATTGCGGCTATACATAGATATACTATTCGCGGATTGATTCGATACATATAAGAATTTTCCATCTGGTGAAATACAAATACCAGCCGGGCCAGTTCCAGTGGCGATAGATGACATGGCGGCCACAGTCAATATTCCAGTCGAAGAATTGCGACTATATATTGTTATTGTGTTCGAATTAAAGTTTGTATTATAAACATAGGCATCGTCATTCGATATCGCTATTCCATTAGGGTTTGTGCCAGTCGAAATTGTTGGAGTGGAAAGCGCTGTTAATACACCAGTGTCTACAGAACGACTAAACATTGCGATGCTGCTCGATCCAAAGTTTGCATTAAATGTATATGCAAATTTTCCATCAGAAGTTGTTGCTATTCCAGTCGGATTAACTCCTGGCGCAACAGTGACAGATCCCATAACATTCAAATTACCAAAGCTGCTCATATTTGATAAACAATTTTCTGTTGGATTAGCGGATAAACCCCAACAAATTCCCGCATCGGTCAGATTAGCGCCGCCATCAGAAATTACCGTAGCGCCTAAACCAGCGGACGTGGTGGTAATAGATGTGGCAGTATTATAGTTAACAATTGGGGCGGTCACTGCAGCTATCATACTACTATCGGTTACATAATATGAAACGCCGTTTTTAGTTTCCGTAACTTTGAATATAGACCCGCCACCGATATATGTGAGTGTAGCACCACTACTAACTTTGAGACAATAATTCGTACTAACTACTGGCAACGACGGACAATTATTTGTATCCAAAGCTTGTGGATAATATCCATTGTCGACATAATATAATTTCAACATCTTTGAGTTATTGCTCAAATCACTTTGAATACTAGCAATGTTAGCCTTTGCAGTAATGCCAGAATAAGAAACTATAGTTATTGCGGCCAGAATGCCAATGACCACAATCACCACTAAAAGTTCAACGATCGTGAAAGCTTTGGATTTTTTGGATAAGTTTTTTAGTATACGCCCAATACTTTTGTTCATGTAACTATATTAGCACAAGCACGATATAATTCGTGAATTCAAGTCGCGAGATCATTCACCATAGAAAAACGCCCATCTTTTGATGAGCGTATTTCTATGGTGAGGCCAGTGAGACTATCGCCTAGCGTCTCCTTCATTCATTAGCCAAAAAATGTAAACACTTTTTAGCTTCATTCACTACGCGAACTCACGACTATTATCTTTTGCTTTGCAAAATATAAGTCGTGAGTTCAAATCGCAAGATTTCACCAAGAAAAAAGACCCACGCGAGGTGGGTCGTTTTTCTTGGTGAGGCCAGTGAGACTTGAACTCACGACACCCTGCTTAAAAGGCAGGTGCTCTAACCAGCTGAGCTATGGCCTCATATTGTAAATGTTCACGTACCAAATCTTTTTCACTAACCAAATATTTATTAAATGGTTAGAGCAGCTGCTTCATTTCTGATTTTTTGACGACAAGCGTCAAGGCAGCTGAACTATGGCCTCATATAACTATAAAAATTTACCACACTTTTAGGTGTTTCGTCAATGTTCTTTGCCTTTTTCGGCTTTTTTCGCAGGTTTTGTAAAAAATAAATCAATCACGGAAAAAGCCAAACCAGTTCCAATTACATAGTCTGAGTAATCTGTAAAAGTTTTATATAAACTTATTTCGCTACTATCCCAGACCAAATTGCCGCCAATTGATTTCAAAATAAACGTCACAGCCAAAACACAAAATATCAAAGCGCCAAAAACTCTTGGTAAAAAACTTTTATATGAATAACCATGAAACATCAATAACAATGCTGGCAAAAGTATCAGAACACTTGCGACCATTGCGTTGGTCTGCGAATTATCAGGCAATCCTGCGATACTAGCCGCAATACCAACACTCTCGCCCCATACGTCGCTCAAAATATATCCAGCGGCTAAAGCCAGACCCAATAATCCAAATCGTTTTTTAGCGACAAAAGCGATGGCAAATAAAAAAATCAAGACTATCAAACAGACAATCGTGACTTTCATTATTTTATCTCGTCAACATTAATTTCAAAAATTGCCGGCTTGCCGTTACTAATTGCCATCAAATTAATCGACGACGCTGGCAAAATCAAGACATACTTGACCATAGCCGATGATGTTAGCTTGCCACTTTTTAAGGATGGCGCGCCTGCATAGGCGTTTTTATAAATAGTCGTAATTCTTTTATTTGCATCCATCCAGACGACATCAACAGGATTTTTAACGCTACTGACGTCTACGGGCCATCTGCCATCGGTTGGATAAGCAAACAACAATGCGTTCGATCCAACAACGCCCGAAACTTCACTCATCAAAGCATCACGTTCAGGTTGAGATTTCGCAATACGAGCTTTGAACACTCCATTACCAACAGATACATCAACAACTGGTTTAAAATATGTCGGAGCTAATAACACAGCCGCAGCCAATACCACAAGCAAGCAGACGCTGGCGACAATTAATTTTATTCCGATATCTTTGCGAATTGCCATAACCACATTATAGCAAACTAGTTGGATTTAAGCGCCGACTTTGTCTTTTTTGTTGCGTCGTTTAGCATTCATTTCGACGTATTCAATAATCGCACCAGCCACGTTTCGACCAGTAATCTTTTCGATACCAAATCCAGGGCTAGCATTAACTTCCAAAATAAGTGGTCCGCGTTCACTGCGCATCATATCAACACCAGCAACGTTAAGTCCCATCGCTCTCGCCGCTTTGATCGCAACTTTCTTTTCAGCTTCGGTCAATTTAACAGTCGTACCTTCGCCGCCTTTGTGCAAGTTCGAGCGGAAGTCGTCATCCAAACTTTGTCGTTTCATGCTGGCAACAACACGGCTACCAACCACAAACGCACGGATATCAGTACCAGCTGATTCTTTGATAAATTCTTGCAGTAAGATGTTCGTACCGTCTTCGTCTGTCAAATAAAAGGCTTGTAGTACAGATTTAGCCGCTTTCTTAGTTTCCGCCAAAACCACGCCATTGCCGTGAGTACCACGCGCCAACTTGATAATTACTGGCGTACCACCAATTTGCTCTAATAAGTCATCAATATCTGTTGAATTTCGTGACACAACTGTCTTTGGGATACCAATTCCGTATTTAGCCAGCAATTGCATACTGCGTAACTTGTCACGAGCGCGACTAATCGCAATTGAGCTTGAAACCGTGTAAACACCCTGCATTTCGAGTTGACGCACGATAGCCGTACCATAAGGAGTCATATGTGATGCAATTCGAGGAATTACAGCATCAAACTTAGTCAAATCCTGACCACGATAACTAACGGCTGGATTATTTTGCTCGATCGAAGCGTAACATTCTTTATATTTAATAACAGAAACTTCGTGACCACGTTTAACAGCCTCTTCTTTGAGACGTCGTGTCGAGTAGTTACCTGGACCGTTTGATAGAATTGCTATTCGCATCTTTTTTCTCCTTATCTATGTCTAGGTTTTGGTTTATACGCGCATCCACCAAGATATTATTCTCTGATAGAAAGCGCCTACCAATCAAAATTTCATAATTCATGTCCGATCGGTCGGACAAACCAATTCGTATTGTATACGCTATGTCTTTTATAACAATTTCTGTGTCAAATAGATAGCGTTTTATACGATGTCCCGTAGAGCTTCTAACATATGATCGAATATATTTTTCTAGTTCTTGAGTGTGACTATGATTGTCCGATGGCGTAAATCTTAAAATCATCTTGCCGTCAGATTTGCGCCTGTATTCTTTGATCATAGAGCAATGTAAAGCACCAGAATAAGCACCGGTGTCGATCTTTGCAGCGACATCAATAACGCCCAGGTCCGGCAGGCTAACGTGTTCTACGATACCAAAAATATCTTTATATTCGCTCATTTTTAAAATCCTATTCAGGCTTGAGTATATTAACACTTTTTGCCAAAATAGTCAATACCAAGCGAGTCTCATCATGGTCGGTATGGTCGAATTTTCCGAGCATAGCCACTTCGAAAGCATTATCTAAATTGTCAATTTTATCCAAAATAAATCTTGCATTTTTGACCAAGCCTTCGTAATACACCTTTAATTTCGTATAAATTGCACCTTTCACCCAAAACTGCGTGCCACGATAGGCATTTTCAATATGAGCATAAGCTTGATCTTTGGCGGTTTCGACATCAATTGATTGACCTAATCCGGCATTTTGAATAGCAATAATTCGCCACATGATTTCAAAGACTTCGCGAGCATCGCGCGGCTTACCGTCGGCGCCGAGTGCCAACCCAGCTGTAATATAACGGTTCCTAGCCCGTCGAAAAGATGAATTATCTAGGTTACCGACTACTGCGCATTCCAATAAAACCCCCAATCCTTCTTCGATATCTGCATATCCAGCCATACCATATTCAAGTGGTTTAAGATTAAATTTTTTTGAGTTTTCCGATCGCCTAGCGTGAACTTCTTGTTCGTGAATAATCAATCTGCAAAGTTCGGATGCGTTCCTGCGGGTGTTTGGTGGCAGATATATTCTTTTTTCCAAACTACTAGTTGTTGGATTTGACCTGGTCGGATCTATTTCTACTCGCCACCCAAGTTCAAACAAACCGCCAAACATTAAAGCCTTATTCATAAATTCAACACACTGATTAGCGTCGTAATACACATTTTCATCAGTGTATGGTACGGCCATAAAGATATGTTGATAACGTTTTGTTACATATTCAGACAATCTAGCCATTATTGCAGGTTGTATTACCGACAATTCTTTTTGATTTTTTGTATCAATATCAGCTAATTGATTTGCTAATTGCTCCGCTATTACAGATAGGCTTGGGTTATTTATAATACACTCGTGCGCTCTTTGAATCTCGGTAGATATCATCGCAAGATATGTTTTTTTATCGAAATCACCAAAATTAGCAATGTTTAATTTATTAAAGCATATCCTATTGATATCGACATCCGATATTGATGTGGAATTTTGCAAACTACGTGCCGATTCTATCAACATAATTTTTCTAAGTCTTGACTCATGAAATCGTGAATATAATTCAAGCTCATCGTCGTTAGTCTTTTTTGATTTTTTTACTCTGTCGATTGCAATTACAGCGTCATATATTTCTTTTTTAATAATCGACAAATCATTATCAGCATTTAATAAATCTAGTCTTGGATAATCGTAATTAGGGATGTACTCTTGATTATTAATAAAAGCATAGCGCTCTTTATCGCGACGTTCTTTGTCGCCATTAAAGTTACTCACTTCACTAAATGCATATGAAAAGTTTTTGTATTTATCAATATCACTTTGTACTATCTGGTTAAACATATCAGCGCTCGGATGATTGACTGGATAGTGATTTAATCGCAAATATAATTAACATGATTGCAATTATTGCAGGCAGTAAGAATGTGAAGCCGTTCATCAACCATAATACGGCGACGATCAAACTGACTATACCCCAATTTTTCTGTAGTGTTGCCGATGTAATCAATCCAAATATTAGGATCAGTGCATGTTCAACCAAAAATAGCGAGCTGTAAATATTGCTACCAACCGCCATATTTGAAATTGCTTCGAGCCCACCAAATATCGTTATAAATGAAAGTCCGATGATAGTAAACATTTTTGCATTTTGCAACTTGCCAATCATGCCATAAGCGTAACTCAATAGGGCAAATACCAACGCCCACCAATGCGTATATATCAATATATTTAAATCAACTACGTTGATTGTAACTAACCTTTGAAGCGCAAAAGTTAATACAATCAAACCCCAACTGGTTAATGCATGTTCTTGATGTTTAAATCCGCGCACCATCATAATTATCGATGATAATGATACGCCAATGTATGCGAGTGATTGATTCTGGATATCGCTCGAATATGAACCAAGTACTCCAAAAAACAATCCACAGACTATTGACGTCAGCCAGAAATATTCGGCATATTTATATTTTTTGTAATGGTCCATAACTATATTTCCCAGATAATACAAGGAGGTGAAGCCTATTGAAGAGATTGCAAGAACCCAGCCCGTGTCGTCGGTGCTTTCGGATAATATCGCAAATAAAGCAACGGTGATCGTGAAGTTACCAGCGAGTAATAAATATGCGTTATTTTGCATAATCATATAAACATATATAGCTAGCGACGCCAACAACCAAACAAAGAATATCCAGACATTTCCTGCGGACAGCGGCAAGAACATCATGAAAAGCAAGTACGCTACAAAATTAATGACAATCACTTGATTAAGGATTGGATGCTTTTTAGTATTATCGATAAAGTACCTGCATGCCAGTACGACTGTAAGATAGCCTGCAAATAATAAGGATAGCCATTCACTACCAACTGTCGGATTCATTACATATTTACCCCAAACAAGTGGGATCAAAATAGCCGCAAATGTACCAAATAATGAAATTTCACTTCTTTTCAAATACAACGCAACCATAAATGAACTGACAAACAGAATAACTAGCTGCATTAACAGTAGATGTCCCCAATTTTGATCAGAGCGAATAAAAATCATTGCTATAAGCTGAAGAAAAAAACTGAACCATAACCAGGATTCGTTATTTATATCACCAGATTTTTTAATAGGCATATACATGACCGAGATCAATAATTGAACTAACGCAACCGCTGATAACATCAGACCAGTTGATGTATAGGACTCGGTCGCAAAGTAGCAAAGCGTCAAAACCGACAAGGACAGCAATCCCCTTGCGAATAAAATTGCGTAATCTTTTAAAATATTTGAACTAGCAGTCAATGCTACGGCTATGTAATAAATTGCACATGTCGCCGAAATAAGCGAGAACTCGTTTAGTGCAAGTTCCGAACCCGCAAACAAACTAGCTAGTAGTGTCAATGGCACGATATATGAATTTGTTTTTTCAATTGGTTCTGCGAAATAATCAGGAATATATTTCGGCTGGTACACTGCCAAGAATGTCAGTAGCGAACCGAGCAAAATAAGTGCTACAAAATACCAAATTAACGCCAAGTTCATACTTGCGACACTAGAAGTAGACAGACTGACCATAAAGGCTATCGCAAAATAGGCTATCGTTTTACTGCGCAAATATACAGCTGCATAAATATAGCCGATTAGACCGATAAAAGACGTAATCATCCAGCAAAATGCTGGATCGTGTAATATATAAAAATTCAAAGCAAAACCCGTAAATGGCAATAATGCTAATCCGGTTCCGATAAAAGCAGTTGCTGCGGCCTTGAGTTTTGGATAATGTTTATCGACATATAGTCCCGAAGCATAAAACAAAATAGTAACAAACCATACGCCAGCAAACTTAACACCGTCGGTTAAATCTTGTTGCATGAATAATGCAGCGGCAATTACCAATAGAAAACTCGCCATATATAATGCTGTATTAATGTTTTGGATATGGGCTTTTTCTACTTGACGAGCTTGTTCGGGTTTATCTACTCGAACTGGTTCTATAAATTCATCTTCAGACGCTGAACCAGCAATACTTTGAGTAATTTGAGTGTTTTCGATGTTATTTTCGTGGTCACGAAAGCCATCAAGATATCCTTTGATATATTCTGGACTATTTGTGTCGACAAGACTCGTATTGATTGAGTTTTGGGGATTTCTCTTTGCTACCCAAACAATAAACACAACAATCAACACTAACAATAATAAGTTGAACATACACCCTCCTGCTTAATATAAGCATAGACTATATGTTTAGAAAAAGCTACGTTTTTGGCGGTCAAACTCTTCGAGTAGTTCACGTTGCTTTTTGGATATTTTTGTTGGAATATCAACGACTATACTTACGATATGAGGACCGCGTTTATCACTCTTCATATGCGGAACGCCGTGACCAGATAATTTGAAATCAGTACCAGATTGCGTACCTGATGGAACTTTCATTCGCACAGAACCGTCAACGGTCTGAACTTCAATCTCGCAACCAAGTGTTGCATTAACCATACTAATATGATGTTCGGACAAAATGATATCACCTTCACGAGTGAATGATTTGTGAGCTTTTACGCGAATATGAACATACAAATCACCACGTTTACCGTTCGCAATCGCTTCACCGCGCTCAGTTAAACGAATCGTCGCACCGTCATCAATTCCAGCAGGAACTTTCAATTTGATAGTTTGACGGCGTTTTTCGATGCCCTTACCACGACAAACACTACAGACTTTTTCAGGAATTTTGCCACGTCCATGACAACTATCACAAGTGACGTTCTGTTGAATTGGACCAAAAATAGTATTCATAACCCTGGCGGTTTGACCAGCGCCATGACAAGTTGGGCAAGTTTTTAATTCATAACCAGGCTCAACGGTCGTGCCATGACAATGTTCACATTCGTCATCCATATCAATATCAATTTTTTCTTCGACACCAAAGACCGCTTCTTCGAAATTCAAAAGAACACTAGTTTCAAGGTCACGACCACGTTTTGGACCACGTCCAGAGCCGCTTGGACTGCCGCCACCAAAGAATTGGCTAAAAATATCACCAAATCCGTTATCGCCAAAATCAAAGTGAACATTTTGACCGCCGAAACCGCCACCAAATGGATTACCGCCACCACCGCCAGAATTACCACCAACACCAGCGTGACCAAATTGATCGTAACGTTGACGCTTTTGGCTATCTTTTAGAACTTCATAGGCTTCGCTAGCTTCTTTGAATTTTGACTCATCACCACCTTCTTTGTCAGGGTGATGCGCAACAGCAGCTTTTCGATAAGCCTTTTTAATTTCGTCAGCAGAAGCATTCTTGCTAACTCCTAATATTTCATAGTAATCACGTTTATTCATCTCTACTTATTTTACAAAATTAGCACTCGCATTTCAAGAGTGCTAATAACCCAAAATTAAAACGACCAGGGTATTCCTGGTCGAGTTTTTGATTCATTTTCGGATTTTTGGGTATGATTTGAAATAGTCATACCATGAATACAATGACATAGCGTAGGTAGCTACTAACGCTAAATTCGTAGTAGTCCGCCACAAACCTTCGATTGGAACAAATAGCATCGCCATTGCAATAGTGATAACGGCAGTATTAACTTTGCCGCTATAGACTACCTGCACATCCAAACCGTGTTTTTTGTAGTTCGAAGCTCTGGCGCTAATTGAAACAGCCCGAACTGTTGAAAAAACCAACAAATAGATCGCCTGGTCACTAAAAAAGCTCAAGAATATCAAGGTTGCCGCCGCCAGGACTTTATCAACCAGCGGGTCAAGCATCTGCCCCAACCTTGAAACTTCACCACGAGTTCGGGCCAAGTAACCGTCGGCTGCATCAGTCGCTGCGACAAATAGCATCACCAACATACAAACAACACGAACTTTCAGATTATTTGGTTCAATAACCAGCAAAATACCAGGCAAAAAACAAAAGATTAACCGCAGTTCCGTTACGATGTTTGGGAGCATTTTCCAATCTTTTTTTAGTTCACGAAAGAACTCTCTCCATAACAACATTAAACCCACCTCCATTATGAAAGAAAAGACAGTATTAACGAATCAAAAAATAAAAGAACAGAGCTTTCGCTCCATCTTTATATTATACCACAAATCAAAGAAAAAATAAATAGCCACAAGATAGTGGCTATTTATTTTTAGTTTATAAAACTATTTCTTTTCGTCTACAACTTCACCTTCTACTGGTTCGTCGCTCTTTGGAGCTTCAGTTGACTGCTCGCCTTCCGCAGACTTTGCTTCGTACATCTTTGCACCGATTGGCATTATCGCGTCGTTTAGCGCTTTTGCAGCCGCTTCTAATTCAGATTTATCTTCACTAGTTTGGTGCTTTTTAGCTTCAGTAATTGCGTCAGTGATGACTTTTTTGTCGTCTTCGCTAATCTTGTCCTTGAATTCATCAGGCATTTTTTCGGCATGATAGATTGCACTCTCAAGATTGTTTCGAACGTCGATTAGTTCACGCTTTTTCTTGTCTTCCTCGGCGTGCATTTCGGCTTCTTTTTGTGCTTTTTCTATGTCGTCTTTTGAAAGATTACCGCTGTTTGAGATCGTGATACTCTGTTCTTTTCCAGTACCCTTATCTTTGGCCGTTACGTGCAAGATTCCGTTAGCGTCGATATTAAATGTCACTTCAATTTGCGGCACGCCACGAGGAGCTGGCGCGATTCCATCAAGAACAAAACGTCCAAGTGACTTGTTGTCAGTTGCCATTTCGCGCTCACCTTGTGTAACGTGAATTTCAACTTGCGGTTGACTATCAGCAGCGGTTGAGAAAGTCTCAGACTTTGAAGTTGGAACAGTTGTGTTGCGTTCAATCAATTTTGTTGCAACGCCTCCCATAGTTTCAATTCCAAGCGACAAAGGCGTTACGTCAAGTAGCAGTACGTCTTTAACATCACCAGCTAACACACCACCTTGGATTGCAGCACCAACAGCCACAACTTCGTCTGGGTTTACGCCTTTTAATGGATCTTTACCAAAGATTCCTTTAACCTTTTCGACTACGATTGGCATACGAGTCATACCACCAACTAGGACAATTTCGTTAATTTCATTCGCCTTTAGACCAGCATCTTTTAAAGCTTTTTCAACCGGTTCAGCAAGGCGAGCGATCAAATCAGCAACTAGTTCTTCGAGTTTCGAACGAGTCAATTTATATTCGAAGTGCTTTGGACCATCAGCATCAGCTGTTAGGAATGGCAGATTGATTTCGGTTTCAGTTGTCGAAGAAAGCTCTTTCTTTGCTTTTTCTGCTTCGTCTTTCAAACGTTGCATAGCTGCTTTGTCGCCCTTTAGATCAATGCCCTGTTCGTTCTTGAAAACTTCTAGGAAGTGGTTGACGATGCGGTTGTCAAAGTCTTCACCACCAAGGTGTGTATCGCCATTGGTTGATTTAACTTCAAATACGCCATCACCAAGTTCCAAAACAGAAACGTCGAAAGTACCACCACCAAGGTCGAATACTACAATTTTTTCTTCTTTTTTACTATCAAGACCGTAAGCAAGAGCAGCGGCAGTTGGTTCGTTAATAATACGCTTGACTTCTAGGCCTGCGATTTTACCAGCGTCTTTAGTTGCTTGGCGTTGAGAGTCATCAAAGTAGGCCGGAACAGTAATAACTGCTTCAGTTACTTTTTCACCAAGGAAAGCTTCGGCGTCAGCCTTTAGCTTTGAAAGAATCATCGCTGAAACTTCTTCTGGAGTGTAGTCTTTGTCAGACATAGTTACAGCTACGCCATCGCCCTTTTTAACGATTGCGTATGGCATAATATCAAGATCTTTTTGAACTTCTGCGTCGCTAAATTTACGACCAATTAATCGCTTTACGCCATAAATTGTGTTTTTTGCATTTGTTACGCGTTGGCGTTGAGCAACTTGACCAACAAGTCGTTCGCCGTTTTTGTTAATCGCGACAACACTTGGTGTTGTTCGATTACCTTCAGCGTTTGCAATAACCTCTGGTTTTCCAGCTACCATATACGCAACAGCGCAGTTAGTGGTACCAAGGTCGATTCCAATAATTTTACCCATTAAATTTTCCTCCTATTTCAAAAATGTTTTGCAATATCTATATTATATTCTAGCACTCTAGAGTCTAGATTGCCAATATCTTAATTGTAAAAAATTAGCACTCTATTGTCAAGAGTGCTAATTATGATAATTCAATATTAGATTTATGGAATTGTATTTGCAAGTACGAATGCTGGGCTGTTTGCGGTCAATCCATTGCCAAGTTGACCATAGTAATTATAGCCCCAGCAATAAATTTGATTGTCAGATGCGACAATACATGTGTGATGGTAGTGCGCAGATGATATATCTTTAGCAGTCTTTCCATCCATTGGCGAACCGCTAGTAATATTTTGACGTGGAGCATACGATATAGTCCATCTACCATTTTGACCATACGAGTGATCACCCCAACAATAGACATTGTCATCAGATAGAATTGCGCATGCATGCTGATATCCCATAGTTATCTCTTTGAAAGTTTTGCCACCTAAATCACCGCCCGTTACGGCGACAGGTTTCGAGGAAGAAGCATTTGCGATATTGTTGCCAACTTGTCCATATGTATTACTACCCCAACAATGCGCACTTCCGTCTTCAATAATCGCACAGCTACCGCTAAATCCAGCTGAAACAAATTTATATTTGCGACCCCATAAATTTGTAGTATCGACTGGCCCTGGGGTGGACCTTGACGTTGTAGTAGTATTACCCAACTGATAATCCAGATTATAGCCCCAACAATAAACCATTCCATCAGTAGACACAATACATGAATGAGCGGTACCAGAACTTAAGTTTTTTGCCAATAGCGCACCTAACGAAACTTGAACTGGGAGCGAGTTATCGGATGTAGCGCCATTACCCAATTGACCATTGTATCCATACCCCCAGCAATACACTTTATTCTCTGAAGTTAAGGTACACGTAAAATTACTTCCAGTCGATATTGACGATATAGTTTTACCACTCAATAAACCACTGGTGTTTACCGCAACAGGGACACTACTTGAATTAGTATTTCCCGTACCGAGACGACCACTAGCCCCATTGCCCCAGCAATATGCTTTATTGTCAGACGCAACAACGCAGGCGTGATACGATCCAACCTCTATATTTTTTATAGTCTTACCAGCTAAAACCCCGCTAGTATCCACAGGCACCGGAACTAAGCTACTGACTGTAGAATTATTACCGAGCTGTCCATAACCATTATCACCCCAACAATAAGCTTTATTTCCAAATGCTATACCACAAGAAAATCCTTCGCCAGCCGCAACCTGATTCCAAGTTTTTGGCAAATTAGCTAATTTTTCGATACCATTGCCACTTGAGGCTAGATAGTAAACACCCGAAGTGTATACATACAATGAATAAGATTTTGGATTTGCGCTATTATCCACAAGATATGTGTAAGAATTTCCTGAGGAGTATTTGATACATTTATTAGTAGCGCTTTCTGGCGCAGAGCAATCAATAGTTTCGGGATATGAATCATTATTGTCAACTTTAAACATCTCTAACTGAATCCTAGCAGTAGAAATATCTGATTGAACAGACGCTTCAACCGCCCGCAATCTTATCCCAGAATAAGATACGATTGTGATTGCGGCTAGTATGCCGATAACGACGATAACGACTAAAAGTTCGACGATTGTAAATGCACGATCAGAGTTTGGTTTATTAAACATATATACTTATATTAACATAAACGCTTACGCTAATATTATGAAATTAAATAACGCCCGATATTAAACATCGGGCGTTATTATGCAAAATAGTTAATTATTTATTTGTTAAGTATTGACCAGCGCGACGAGCGATTTCAGCTGCTTCGTCTGTTGAGACTACTATTGCTTTTTTGCTTTCAACTGTTGAAATTACAGCTGGAGTTTTTGGCTCGAAAGTCGCTTCGTTAAGCGTTTTGTCGCAAGTAAAACCAAGGTAATTCAAGCCATTCATAATTCGGCCACGGATAATGTTAGATCGTTCACCTACTGTTCCCGAGAAAACAATCTCATCAACACCGTTCATACTAGCAGCCATTTGACCGATTGCAAGTTGAATACGATAAACAAACAAATCAAGCGCAAGTTTCGCACGCTTATCACCTGCTTCTTCACTTGCGATTAGTTGACGAATATCGTTTGAAGTTCCACTTACGCCAATCAAGCCGCTCTTTTTATTCAAATAACTTTCAAGTTCTTCGTCATTTAAACCAAGTTCATGCTTGATCGCAAGTGCTGCAGAAACATCGATATTACCGCTGCGAGTCGCCATCATTAGACCTTCTAGTGGTGAATAACCCATAGTTGTTTCATTGCTATTACCGTTAAGTACGGCAGTTAAACTACTACCGCTACCGATGTGGCAAATAATAGTTTTTGGCGCTAGTTCATTTCGTTCCTTTAGAGAGTGAACGATCGAACCAATTGAAATTCCGTGATATCCGTAGCGTTTGACGCCCATTTTTTCGGCTAGTTCTGGGTCAAATCCATAAGCCCAAGCACATTCAGGTTTGTTAGCGTGGAATGCCGTGTCGGATATAGCAATCATTGGAACGCCAGCGAAGTGATCCTTAACTTGCTTGATTTCGGCAAGAGCAGTTGTGATGTGAAGTGGTGCTTTTTTCTGTAATGCTTCAAGTGCCGAGATAACTTCGTCTGTCAATAACTCGTCTTTAGTAAAGCGCATTGCAGGCGCAACTACACGAACGCCGATTGCTGTCAGTACATCTTCTGGGCTAATGACATTATATTCGTGAAGCAATGGCAATACGTAGCGGCAAACTTCTGATAAATCAGCGTCATCATAGCTTGCTGGAAACTTTTGACCATTATATTCAACTTTGCCAGTAACTTTACCATCTTCGAATTCGAAGTTTACAACCGCGTTCATTTCGCCGTTTGCATAAAGTGCATATTTGCGACTTGAACTGCCTGGATTGACTACTAGAATTAATGATTTTTTGTCCATATTTATTACCCCTTTGGTTTTTACCGAATTTTTTATCTATTAATTTAATTTTAACACATTACTACTGACGAGTAACTTTTACCATGGCATGGCGGATCGGTCGGCCCGCTAAAATATAGCCTGGCTGCAAGACTTCAGAAATCACTTCAACTTCACCCGTCGCATCTTCGTCCATTTGGACAGCTTCGTGTAAATCAGGGTTAAATTCCATACCAACGGTGGCATCAATTCGTTTCAGATCCAGGTTTTCGAGTGATTTATCAAGACCCTTAACCAAGCCAGCGATTCCTTGCACCCAGTTATTGTCCTTGATGTCATCTGGAATATAGACAATCGAACGTTCGATATTATCAATAACCGGTAAAAGCTTCATAATGGTGCTAATTTGACCAGACTCTCGTGCCAAATTCTTCTCTGCTTCGGTTCGCTTTCGATAATTTTCAAAGTCAGCCCGAGTTCGCTGAAGGTCTAGTGTAATTTCAGCAAGTTGAGTTTCTAATTCTAACTCTTTTTCACTTTTTTCAATAATTTCCTTGTGTTTTTTTGTCATAAATCAAACCTTTCTAAATCTATAAAACTTCTTCAAGCATCGCACCAGTGTGTTGCACTAAACGCATTACTTTCGCATAACTCTGACGAGTTGAACCAATCACGCCAATGTAGCTTCGATCACTATATGGTGATCTGTACCGGCTGATAATCAAGCTCGCGCCACTTGCCTTGCCAATCGGATTCTCGGCACCGATATAAACATTTAGCGGTTCATTTGGTGTAGCTTCACGAAGCCACGGATCAAGATTATCTAGTAGTCGCGCAACCGCCTGAGCGTGTCCTGCTTGCATAAATTCTGGTTGCGAAAACAAATTACTAATGCCGCTCATATAAAGTTCGTCACCGATTGTTGCAATACCCATATTATGCGTTAGCTCAACCAAACTATCGACGGCACTGCGGATTGCTTTATCGGCATGATTGCTGTGATTGTTTACCCTTGCTTCAATCGCTCTCGCACTGCGATCAAAACCAGGTAAAATATTCATCTCGTTTGGAGTGTTATTTAACATATTTACGTAAAATCGATAACCAGCGTCTGTTGGAACTCGACCAGCACTAGTATGTGGCTGAGCTATTAAACCCATTTCTTCGAGTTTTGCCATTTCGCTACGAATCGTAGCACTTGAAACGCCAAATAATTGCGCCAACAATACACTCCCAACAGGAGCCGCAATTTCTGCGTGTTGTTCGATTATCGCCGCTAATATCTGAACTTGACGTTCTGTCATACACATATTATATCGGTTTTTAGCACTCAATGTCAACGAGTGCTAGGCTCGACTTTTGAGTTCAGCTAGGATGATTTTGGCCGTCTGCCGAGCACTTTCATCATCAAAAACTATCAAGCTTGGTTCATACACTAATTGATCAATCATTTCGATCGTTCGATCAAGTTTGTCATTAATCACAAAATGATAGTTTGATCGATCGAGCGCCATAATCAATTCAACTTCGGCGCTACTGCGACGCTTTGGCCATTCGGCATCAAAATCATTTTGATTCGCATAGCGTTTTTTTAGACGCTCAATCCAAATATCATAACTTGGCGGTACAATAAAAATCGCTTTAATATGACTAGACAAATTTAAATACTCGTCAACACCTTGAACATCCACATCGGCAATTGCAACTTGATTAAGTTTACTGGCCTTTTCAAACTCTGATACGGCAGTTCCGTACACAGTATCGCCATGAACTAATTTAGCTTCGATAAAGTCGCGTTTTTTGAGCATATCAACGGCTTTATTTGTGTCAATAAAATGATAGTCAATGCCGTTTGCTTCGTGAATGGCGTTGTTGACGCGTGGACTTCGGGTAGTGTGTGAAATAATTTGAAAAAAATTGGGTGATTTAGCAATTTCGTGTTTTATAGTATCTTTACCAGCACCAGAAATCCCGACCAGCAAGACGATTCGCGTCGACCTGATAAAATCAACGACCGTATCGCTAGGCCGATATACCGATACTAATTGGTTCAATTCTTCCATTTATGCAGTTCTTTTTACGCGTTTTTGTGGCTTTTTAGAACCGAAATATCTGTCAAAGATATCGCCACCCCAAAAACCAAACGTTACTCCTACTGCCATTATATAGCTCGGAACTGGAGTCTCAAACCATGACTTTTTTGTAACATCATCAACGATAGTCTCTATTGGATTTTCGACTGGAATCACGCCATTTACTACTACAGCCGCCTGTACTGATGCAGTTTGGCTTTTATGGTCAGTGATTTTTACGGCGACAGAATATTTACCGGCAGTTTTATATTTAAACGCAACTCTATAATATCCACTACTCGCAAAACTACGTAGTGACGTGTCCGAATTATCTCCCAAATCAACACTCAGAGCATACGGAGCTTGACCACCCCAGACCAATACGCCCATGACTTTATTGATATTTGGACCAAATAACCTTGGTATACAAACAACAGACACATGAGGGGTGTCGCTCTGCGGTAAATCAGTCACCTTATAATCATTACATTCATTCGACTCAACTGGCGTTACCGATGGATTAGTTGGCAGCGATGGAATTATCGACGGATTATCTGGAAGCGTTGGAGTTAATGGATCTTTTTCAGGTACTATCACGCCTGGAGTTACGATTTTTTGAACAATTACTTTTACTGGACCTGTTATTGGGCCCGCCTGGTTCAAGTTGTCATAAACCATAGCAGATAATAAATTATCACCTAAAGTAAGTTCGACATTTAGATTAAACTTACCGATTTCGTCACAATTTGTAGACCCTGATAATACATCATTATTTTTTACCACCACTATAGTATTAATCGGACAAGTGCCTATGACTAAAGTTGATCGAATATCAGTCATAATCATGCCGTCAGACGGTGATGTTATTTCAGCACCAACACTTGGAGCAGAGCCCGGCACTACTACGCCTATGTTTACGCCGCCATTGATTGACATTGCACTAGTGTAATCACTACAAGAATAGAGAAACACACCTAGCACGGCGAGTATCAACGTGAGCGAAAAATGAGAAGTATGTTTGTAGTGGATTAGTTTTGAAGTATGACTGTGATGAACTAATCGCAAGTGTCGCAAAAAAACACTATCAGAGCCAACAAGCCCGAGATCGGGCTTTGTTTTTATATTAACTCTTTTAGTCTTTTTTGCTACTTTTTTTGCTGGCATTTTTATATCGTTCAATTATTTTTTGATTATGCGAATTTATCATCTTTTTAGCTACAAAAATTACTGTACCTATCACGAATATACCGGCCAAAATAATTTTATAAGGTATAACCCAAAAGCTTATCGTGCTCGTGAGTGCTTGTCCAGTTGTTCCATAGCCAAGTGTTAAATTAGCCGTATACAAACCTAACATGAATTTGTCTGATAATTTTGATTCAAACTTTCTAACACTATCCGGTAAAACGTTTGAGCTGTCGGCGTTAACGTCAATTTGTTGCGTAATACCGCCGAACATATCCCGAACTTCAATCTTTCCAGTTGGCTTGATATGGATATTGCCTTGGTTGGTAATTCGGGTCACAAAGCTAACAGGTGCGTTCTCAAAAAATGAAGTTTGGTTGCCATTGTTTGCAGTAAAGAATGATGAAAGCTCAGCTTTTTCAACTACATCACCATTAACTCGAATTAACAACAACATTCCCGTACTCGCAGAAAGACCCACTCCAGTACCTTGAAGTTCTGGCGAACTACCAGAAAAACTAATAACTCCGTAGTGGCCGCCTGGTTCGGCGTTATCAGGAATCGTAACTTTGGCAGTTAACTCAAGTGTTTGATGCGCAGTCAATTTGAAACTTGGGATTGTTTCAACCCATGTTCGAACCGATGCATTTTCGCCCAATTTATCGTCATTATTGATACTCGGGGAACCGCTTTCATCTTTGGCACTAAAATCTGAAACAGAGGTACTATAGACTAAATCAGATGCCGTTACGTTCATAACTTTCATATTAATAGTCAATACATCGCCACGCGATGCGTTAAACTCTTGCCTAGTTGGACTAATCTGCAATCCTTGCGCCTCGTTACTACTAACAGCACCAGTTGATGAAGATCCAAGAATAACTATTGAAATTAATAGTATCGGCAGAATAAATAACTTGGAAATTTTCATACTAGAAGTTCGCAGTCGCAGTATATGTCAAAACGGTAGTATAAACACCGGCTTGTGTAATGCCATCGATGTTTGCGATATAGCCAACCGTGAAAGTATTTGCATTTGTTGGACCAACAGCAGATGCAATTATATCGCCAGAATTAAACCTAAAGTTATTATTAGTACCATAGTTTGCAGCCGCTGATGCTGTACCAGTACCCGACTTTGCTGCGCCAACAACTGGTGTTGTATTTGCACTAGCTAAATTAATACCAAATTGCTTTGAATTGATAGTTGATGCGCCGCCAGTCGTCATAGCTGTAATTGTATTCGAGCCAGATGTTAAAGTTGCGCCATTAACCGTGATTGAATAGCCTGTATTTCCATTTGTTGAAGCCGCAAGAACTGATGTTCCGGTTGCAGTTGAGCCAACCGAACCGTCTCCAAGATCTACTACGCTACCAGCTGCCGTACCGCAGTTTTGACCAGTAATCGAAGTACCGGTACAAAAAGTTAAGGTTTCATTTACAGTAAGTGCAACTTGGATTTGAGTTGAAGTACTGAGTGCTACTGAGCCAGTATCAAGTGCTCCAGTCGTCCAATCGCTACCAGAATAAGTAGTAATTACAGCGTAAAAAGTCGTATTCGTCGCTTGTGGATTATGAACACCATTCCAAGCGATCGAAACTGCACCTGAAGGCGTCGTAGCATTTGCAGCATTAATAATTCGAAGTGACCCAGCAGTCGCAGTGTTGACAGTCCAGCCCGCAGCTGCACCGAGCCCAGTTGGTTGAGAAGCTAGTGTTGATGACGTACTAGAAAAGTTTGTTGGAGTTACGCAAGCACCAGTTAGTGAAGTACAAAACTTAACATCAACAGACTTTACCGCCGTACCGGTTGTCGGAAGTGCGCCAGTTGATAATGTATATGTGATTCCCGATGCGTCAGCCACCGAACTTGATAACAAAATTGACCTTGTCATAATTGGCGATGCGCTTGCCTTGAACACACTCGCAAACGGTGCAGCACATAAAATAAATGAAGCTAATATTGATTTACTGAGCTTGCTTTTTGAAAACATGTTAGTCTTTTTTATCATATATTCCTCTTAAAAATTTGCTGTTACTGTATAAGTTAATAGTGTTGAATATGCACCTGCTGCGGTTGCGCCGTTCATGTTAACGATATAGCTTGTTGTAAAAGTGTTATCATTTGTTGGCAGTGCTGCACTCGCAACAACATCTCCAGAAGTATTGAATTTATACTGATTAGCTGTATTATATCCGGTATTTACGCTTCCAGATCCAGAACCACTAACATTTGATCCAACGGCCGGCGCAGTGTTTGCAACCAAGTTCAATCCAAATTGTTTAGAGTTAGGCACAGAAGCACCTTGTGTAGTCATGGCCGTAATCGAATTGCCGCCAGACATTAATGTATTACCGCTATAGCCTAAGGTATAACCAGTTGCCGCATTCGTAGACACTGTCATTGTCGAAGTTCCAGTACCAGTTGTGACAACCGAAGGCGCAGTGATATCAACCGTTGAATTTGCTAAAGTAAAAGTCAAAGATTCGTCAATGATAACAGTAACCAAAACTTGTCCAGCTGTTGATGAAGCTACGGCTCCGTCATCAATCACACCAGTCCAGTTATTATTTGAATAAGTAGTCATTCGAATATAGAAAGTAGCGTTTGTAGCACTCGGATTATGAACATTGTTAAATGACACTACCTGAGATCCACTTGGTGAACTACTGTTTGCAGAATTCAAAATACGAAGCTCATTCACTGTTCCATTGTTAATAGTCCAGCCCGATGCGTCACCCAGATTAGTTGGCTGAGAAACCAAAGCTGCTGAGCCTGACGAAAAGCCCGGAACAGGAGTACAAACTCCGCTTGCAGTCGTACAAGCAGCAAATGATGCTGATTTTACGATAGTCGAAGATGGCGTCGTGAATGTAAATGTATAGGTCGTATTTTCATTAGCCGCCGAACTACCAATAACAACTTTGCGTGGTGAAATTGATGCTGCCGAAGAAATTGTCGGTGTCATACTGGCAGCCATTAATACTGCAGTTAGTCCGTATAAAATCCTATTTAGTTTTGTTTTCATATTTAGCACCCTATTCTTTTAGAAGTTTGCTGTCGCAATATAATTAATTGCTGTTGAATATGCACCTGCTGCGGTATCTGTTGATACATTAGCAATATAACTCACCGTGTATACGTTATTGTTCGTTGGAGCTGCTGCTGTTGCAACTGTGTCTCCAGCCGTATTAAACATAAACTGGTTGGTCGTATTGTAATTGCTCGAGATAGATCCACTTCCCGCTCCAGAAATATTTGATCCAATCGCAGGAGTTGTATTAGATACTAGATTAATACCAAATTGCTTTGATCCTTGGCTTGATGTAGTCTTTGCTGCTAGAGCTGTAATTGTGTCAGCACCAGCAGTTAAAGTTGTTGCCGGAGCGTAATTAACTGAATAGCCAGTTGAAGCATTAGTACCAACAGTCATAGTTGATGTACCAGAACCGGTAGTTACAGAAGTAATCGTACCAAGAGCAACCGAAGTTGTGCCAAGAGTAAAGGTTAAAGTTTCATCAACCGTTGCCGTTACTGTGACGATGCCAGCTGTTGATGATGCAACTACACCGCTATCAATGCCTGTTGTCCAAGCGGCATCAGAGAATGTCGCAATACGTAGGTAGAATGTTGAGTTGGTAGCACTTGGATTGACAACTCCAGAAAAAGATACCGCTTGAGCGCCTGTTGGGTTCGTGCTATTACCAGCATTCAAAAGACGGAGAGAGTTTGCAGTGGCAGTATTAACTGTCCAACCGCTGGCTGCGCCAAGGTTAGTTGGTTGTCCTGACAGAGATGAAGAACTGGCAGAGAAACCAGGTGCTGCTGTACAAGCACCACTAGCAGTTGTAC
>CAZNQY010000003.1:41090-41381 GCA_964575635.1 uncultured Saccharimonas sp. (SeqCode)
GTTGTACAAGCCGTAAAGCTTGCAGATTTTATTGAAGTGCCAGTTGTTGGAACCGTAAAGTTAAATACATAAGTAGTATTTGCGCTTGCTGCAGAATTACCGATTGTAACTTTACGTAAAGTTACTGGTGCAGCCGAAGCTACGTTTGGTAAATATGCCACCATTGTTAATACAGCTACTAGAGCGTAAACAGACCTATTAAGGGTTGATTTTATTTTTGCGATCTTCATCTTTTTGCCTTTTATCTTTTATGTTTATTTATTATTACAATTACTTGATGCTATAATAACA
>CAZNQY010000004.1:0-40370 GCA_964575635.1 uncultured Saccharimonas sp. (SeqCode)
GAACTGGAGCAAAACTAGAATTTACCATTAATATCATGGCCACCAAATTTATTGCGCATTGCCGCAAGTAGTTTGGTAGCTATTGTTATGTCGCCGTTTTGGGATGCCAGGCGGACATCAAAAGCAGCTTGAATTGAAGGTAGTTTAATACCAAGTTGTTCGGCGGTTTCGAGTGTCCAACGAGCTTCGCCGGATTCGGCAACGATGCCGCTGATTCCTTCAAGAGTTGGGTTTTCAACTAGGGCTTCGCGAGTTAAATCATTCAACCATGATGTTACGACACTACTTTTTTGCCAAATATCACCAGCGCTAGCCATGTCGATATTGCGATATGGGCCTTCTGCCAGCATACGATAGCCCTCGGCAAGAGATTCCATTATGCCGTATTCAATAGCGTTATGAACCATTTTGACGTAGTGGCCGCTACCAGCTTCCGTCCCGAAGTATTGGTGGCCACCGCGTGGCAAAGCCAATGTGTCGAGCACTGGAACTATCGCGTGATAAGATGTTGCGTCGCCGCCAATCATCATTGAAAAGCCGTTAATGATACCCCAAACGCCACCGCTAGTGCCAATATCTAACATAGTACAGCCTCTGGCTGCTGCTTTTTCGGCTCGTGCTTTGTCGCCTCGGTAATCACTGTTGCCGCCGTCAATAATAATACTGCCAACTGGTAAAATATTAAGCCATTCATCTAGTTCTGTATCGATTGCTTCGGCTGGAATCATAATCCATAGAATTATTTGCTGACCAGCAAAAGCTTCGACAACATCTTGTTTGTCGTAAGCAGGGATTGCGCCATATCTGGCCGCTTCGTTGATTTTGTCAGCGCTGCGGTTGTGGGCTATTACCATATGCCCGCCGTTGATTAATTTGTTGGCGATTTGTCCGCCCATGCGTCCAAGACCTGATATTGCTATTTTCATTTATAACTCCTCTTGTTTATTGTCGCTAAATAATGTTGATTTGTTTACTTGTTTTAATATCTGGGATGGGTTAGTGAAGGTATCGAGATTTTCTGTTAATAATTGTTTAATGACATGTTTTTTATCAGCTCCAGAAACTTGAATTATAGCTTGATCAAGTTTTTTAATTGTATTAAACGTAATACTGATTCTATCAAAATCTTCACCTGAAAAACATTCAACAAAATCATCGCTGGTTGCGGCTTTGCTGTAAGGTTTTATTCCAGCAGTGTGGCTATCTGTACCAATACCAAACAATCCAATCTTGAATTTATTTTTTTTGAGCTGTTTTTTTATCCATTTGTTGAACTCGGCAGTTGTCTGATTGATATCGAGATTTTTTAATGGTCGATAAATCTTGGCTCCGTTTGCTTCAAAACCAGCGTTGACTAATTGTTGCCAATTTTCGTCCTTGTGACCGATATCACCGTATCTTTCATCTGTTAGGGATATTGTTAAACGAGAGAGATCGTGTTCTTTTAGTTTCGACATAGCTATTATTGCGATATTTAACCCAGAGCCGCCAGTTAGTAACCAGAGAACCGTTTTTTTAGAATCGAGTTGATGAATTATAGAATCAGCCGCAAGATCTGCTGCGGATTGGATAGGATTACTAGAATAAATAAAGTCCATTATATCTATTATACGCCCATATTTTTGGTTTTTTGCTATACTAAGGTGTAATGAAAGACGTAATTACAACCATGCAGCAAGCAATCAAAGATTTATTCGGTGTCGACCAAGTAGTTCAATTGACTCGGCCGGATGCCCAATTTGGCGACTTTGCAACGAATGTCGCTATGCAATTAACTAAAGCCGTAGGCAAAAACCCACGGGAAATCGCAGAAGCTTTGGCTGTAAAATTACGGGAATCTGATGTTCTATCAGACGTGACTGTTGCTGGTCCCGGCTTTATAAATGTCAAAATCAAAGACAGTGTTTTGACTAATCAACTTACAAAACTCGTTAACAATCCTGAAAATTTTGGCAAATCTGTTGCTTATCAAGATAAAGTAGTTATTACTGAATACTCTGACCCAAATCCCTTCAAGGTTTTACATGTTGGGCACTTTTACACTAGCGTAGTGGGTGATGCAATTTCTAATGTTATTGAAAGTGCTGGCGGTCAAGTCCATCGTGTGAACTTTGGTGGTGACGTAGGACTTCATGTTGCCAAGACTATGTGGGCAGTTATTAAGGCCTTTGGTGGTGAAAATCCGGCGCCACTTGCGGATATTCCAGAGAACGAACGATCAGAGTGGATGGCGACATGCTATGTCGAAGGAACTCGTGCATACGAGGAAAATGAAACCGCTAAAACTGAAATCACCGCACTTAACAAACGAATTTATGGAC
This sequence comes from uncultured Saccharimonas sp. (SeqCode), assembly GCA_964575635.1. Lineage (GTDB taxonomy): Bacteria > Patescibacteriota > Saccharimonadia > Saccharimonadales > Saccharimonadaceae > UBA1547. Next base: position 2,322 of record CAZNQY010000004.1, read on the forward strand.
TTCATACAAACAATGATCACGAATCGCCATTCGCGCAAATTTATTGGACTTGCCGTGGTTGGAGTTATGATTATTTCAACGCTTTTTATGCTCGAATTGGTACAAAATTTGAAAAGTATTACCCAGAGAGTCAAACTGCCGCAGTTGGACTGGCTACGGTTCTAGAGCAAAAAGAAAAAGGCGTTTATAAAGAGAGTGAAGGCGCAATTATCTTTGACGGCGAAGCACACGGTCTACATACCCGCGTATTTGTGAACAAAGAAGGTTTGCCAACTTATGAATCAAAGGACGTTGGTTTAATCATCAAGAAATGGCAAGATTACCACTTTGACCAATCAGTTATTGTAACCGGCAACGACATTATCGAATATATGAAGGTAGTGTTAAAGAGTATTGAACAATTTATGCCTGAATTGTCATCAAGGACGAAACACTTAACGCACGGTAACGTAAAGTTGGCTGGCGGCGTCAAGATGAGTAGCCGTATCGGAAACTTCCTACGCGCTGTTGATGTCCTTGCTATGGTCGCAGAAGAAAACGAAAAATCTCAGGGTAATACCGACGAAGCTCCAGTTCTGGGTGCTATTAAATACGCATTTTTGAAGAACAAAATTGGTGCTGATGTAATCTTTGAACCAAAAGAATCAGTTAGCTTGCAAGGTAATAGCGGTCCGTATTTGCAATACTCGTTAGCTCGCGCAAAATCTATTATTAAAAAAGCTGCTGACGATACTGCCTTTATCGTTCCGACTAGTGATTACACCGAATACGAACGAAGATTACTTGTGAAAATCACTGAATACTCCGAAGCAATTGATCTGGTCACTACGACATTGCTGCCACATCACCTTTGTGGATATCTATATGAACTTGCGCAAGAATTTAATCGTTTTTACGAAAACAGCCAAGTAACGGGTGATGAACGTCAAAATACTCGCTTGTATCTGGTCCGTGCTTACGCCACTGTGCTTGGTAATGGACTTTCGATACTTGGAATACCAACTCCTGAAAGGATGTAATTATGCCAAAAAAAGTTGTCAAAAAAGTTAAAAAAGTAGCCAAGAGTGTTGATATTAATCCTGGCGCAATCGTAAAAGTGGGTGAATCGCAAGTTAAGGCTTTTGTGGAGTTTATTCGTACCCAAGGTGTAGTTGGACTCGCAATTGGACTTGTACTTGGTGGTGCGGTTAGCATATTAGTTAAGTCGCTTGTTGATAATATTGTTATGCCGCCGATCGGTCTTTTGTTGGGCTCGGCCGAAGGTTTGAAAGGTCTTTCCTTATCTATTGGAACTACCAAAGACGGCGTTCCGGTGATTTTGCATTATGGAACGTTTTTGAATGATTTTATAAACTTTGTTGTTATTGCGGCTGTCGTGTATTTCCTTGTAACGCTATTTAAAATTGAAAATATTACAAAGAAAAAATAATATGGATAAAAAGCTAGCCAATAAAAAAACAGATAGAATTTTGTGGTTAGACCTAGAAATGACCGGTCTTGACCCACAAAAAGATGTTATTTTGGAAGTTGGCATAATTATTACTGACTGGAAATTTAATGAAGTTGCTAGTTATCACGGTGTTATTAAACAACCAATTTTAAGGTTGAAAAGACGCTTGGCTGCTAATGCTATATTTTGGGATGCGAATCCAGAATCGCGTGATGGACTATTAAAGCAAAATACCACCGGTAAACCACTTCGGGTGATTGAAAAAGAGATGATTGATCTTATTGATAGTAATTTCAAGGCCGGAGTACCTGTTATTTTGGCGGGTAATTCTGTGCATATGGATCGCCGATTCATCATTGAACATTGGCCAAAGTTTGATGCAAGATTGCATTATCGTATGCTTGACGTCAGTGCTTGGAAACTGGTATTCGAGAATAAATACAAAACTAAGTTTGCAAAACCCGACATGCACCGCGCTTTGGATGACATTAGGGGTAGCATATTAGAGCTCCAATACTATTTGGCTCGAATTAAATAGTGTAGAATAGAGTTATGTTAATAATGAAAAGTCGTAAAAAGCGACACGTTTGGTTATTTTCTACATTAGTGGTAATTTTGCTTGCTGTAATTTGTACAATATTTATCCTGTCAAATCAAACAAAAGCACCAGAAGTTGTTAAAGAGACAACGAAACAAATTTTGCCTGCTAATATCTCATCAACAGTGTTATTTACGGGCAATGTCTTTTGGGGTAGGTATATTAACGACTGGTCGATGGCTAGTCCACTTAAATATCAATATCCATTTTCGCGTCTGAACGAATTTAATAGGGACAACTATAATGCCTGGATATCAGGGCTAGAATGTCCGCTTGTTGCTGGAGTTCATTTGACTTCTGCCGAGGAAGATTCGACCCTTTCTTTTAATTGTTCACCAGATTACTTGCCCGAGGCAGCCAAATGGTTTACTGCTTTTACCTTGGCAAATAATCACACTGACAACCAGGGTTCTGATGGGTTTTTAGAAACCAGAACTCAGCTCGAAAAAAGTGGGATTCAATACTTTGGGCATTACGACCCAGATTTATTGGATGATATTTGTGAAATTATAAGCCTGCCCGTATCTGTTATAAATGATGACAAAACAACAACAGAAGGTAATTTGCCAGTGGCCGAATGTGCTTATCACGGAGTTTTCAAACTGCCATCTCAGGAATCTATTGATCAAATTAGCAAATATTCACCTTATTTACCAGTTGTTGCTATGCCACATATGGGCGCCGAGTATAAGCCAGCTGCAGATCAGTTAAAAGTTAATACTTATCGTGCCATGATTGATGCTGGTGCTGATGTGGTGTTGGGCGACCATCCACACGTGGTGCAGAATTCTGAAAGCTATGACGGACATCTGATTGTTTATTCGATGGGTAATTTTATCTTTGATCAGCAAGAAGCCTTGGATGTTACAAGGTCGGCGGCTATAAAGATGGCAATTAAAGTAAATGATACTGACAGCGAACTATTAAAGAAATGGTTAGCTATAGGGGAAGACTGCAAAGCCTTTAAGGATAACTGCCTTACGCAAATCAAAGAGCAAAAACTCGCGAAGCTTAATATCGAATATGTATTTTCTGTTGTTGGTTCACGCGATTCTGGCAAGGTAGTTAAACCGGCTACTGAACTCGAGCAATCAGGTATTTTACAGCATCTTAACTGGGCGAATACTATAAGAAATCTTAAAGCACCTTATTCTGGGTTATAATAGGCACATTATATGAAGACACATAAAGAGATCGAAGATTATTTATTAAGTTTTGAAAACGCAAAACTAGACTTTCCGTTTGGCGAAGGCACATCAGTTTATAGGATAGGTGATGAAAGTAATAAAATGTTTGCGTTGATTGCTGATGGTTCGAAGCCGCTTCGACTTAGTTTGAAATGTGATCCGCTGCTTGCCGAAAAACTTCGTGAACAATACGAAACAGTACTACCTGGCTATCATTTGAATAAAAAACACTGGAATACGATTATTTGCAGTGGCCAAGTTGACGAAGACACGTTAAAAAGTTTTATTTTGCTAAGCTATAATTTGGTTCGCGGCGAAAACTAACCGTTTGTTGCATTAAAATCGGCGAAAGATTGTTGGATTTTTTGCAGATTTTCGTAGGCGTCGTTTAGGAATGTCTTTAACTCGCTATTTGAAGTATTTTTGTAAGTCTGTTTCATGAGCGAAAGTATCGTCTCTAATTTATAGGACATTTCGCGGGCATAGGCTCGATCGTATACGGCATTAAGCCTGGCGTCTTCGAGTTTTGCTTCGAGTTCAGTCGTAGCTTCGTCGGCGACAATTGATGGGCTGAGTTCTGATATATCAACGTCAACTTTGGCAAGCAACGGCTTTATATCACGAAGAGTATTTGTTAGAAGAAGTTTTAGGTTACCATTAACGGCGCGTAATTGAGTGTTTCGGATATTATTAGTTGCTTTTTCTGATACATCTTTAGTCGCAGTTAATCTGGCTGCAAGAATTTCGGTATTTTTTGGTATACCAGATAAAACCATCGTGCCGAATGTCAGTCCGAATATTATAATCACAGCTGCGATTACTAGATTACGGATACTAAAAACTGGCCCGCTGTGTTTAATATGTTGCGGAGCGATTTGGTCAAGATAATCCGCTGGCAGCGGCGCTTGATAATTCGGTGGTAGTGTTGGTTGCATAATCTCTGTTAATTTAACCATAATCGTGAATAAAATTAAAGTATTTATTTATAGCGCCCTTGCTTTGAGTTATTCCTTAACAGGGGTATAATAGATAGTAATGCAAGATGCCAAAGAAGAGGTGAGGGCAAAGCTCAACATCGAGGACGTAATCGGCGAATACGTTCCACTTAAACGTGCTGGTCGAAACTTTAAGGGTATTAGTCCTTTTTCTGGCGAAAAGACGCCAAGTTTTTATGTTAGTCCCGAAAAGCATATTTGGCATGATTTTTCTTCAAATAAGGGCGGTGATATTTTCTCATTTATCATGGAAGTTGAAGGCTTGGATTTTCGTGGCAGTTTAGAACATTTAGCGCGCAAAGCTGGTGTTGATTTGACTATTTATGATAGTAAGGGCAGTCAAGAGCTGGCAAAGCTCAAGAAGCGATTATTGGAAATGCACGACCTAGCGGCTAATTATTTTCAACAAAGTCTTATTAGTAATCAGCATGCTATGGATTACGTATTCAAAAAACGCGGTCTAAGTCGTCAAGTTGTTCAGGATTTCAGGATCGGCTATGCGCCAACTAGCGGTGATGCTTTGGTGAATTTTCTGCTTAAAAAAGGCTTCACTCGTCAAGAACTTGATCAATCAGGACTGACTAATCGGTTTGGCGGTGACCTATTCAAAGGTCGAATGACAGTGGCGTTAATGGACTCGACCGGACAGGTGATTGGCTTTACTGGTCGAATTATCATTGATGATCCCAAGGCTCCAAAATATCTAAATACTCCACAAACTATACTTTATGATAAAGGTCGTCATGTTTTTGGTCTGTCGCAAGCTAAAGAAGCGATCCGGGCTAATAATTATGCTGTGATTGTCGAAGGAAATCTGGATGTTGTCAGCAGTCACCAAGTTGATATCCAGCAAGTTGTAGCAACTGCGGGCACGGCTATGACTGAAAACCACCTAAAGGCGATGGTGCGATTAACTAGTCAGGTCCGTTTGGCATTCGATGGTGACAAAGCAGGCTTGGCGGCGACCGAACGAGCAATCCCAATTGCTCAAAACGTAGGTATTGATCTATCTATTGTTTCGATGCCGGATTTTGCAAAAGATCCAGATGAGCTTATTAAAAATGATCCAAAATTATGGCAGGCGGCCATTGATCAGTCGGAGCCGGCTTTGGATTGGGTGTTAAAGCAATATTTGAAGCGCGAGGATGTCAAATCAGCGGCTGGCAAACGACGTTTTACCACGGCAGCGCTTGAAATTATTAAAAAACTTTACGATCCGATCGAACAAGAACATTACATCAAGAAAATTGCCGAATATAGCGAATCGTCCGTTGAAGTATTAATGAATAAATTAGCTGGAATTGGTAATGATCAAGATATTGAAGCGCCAAAAAAAGAGATGAAGATTACCGAATCTAACAAAGACGAACACAGCTATCAGGACAATTTATTAGCGATTGCTATGATCGATACCGCTATTCATGAACTCTTTAAAAACGTCAGTCACGAATACTTCGAGGGGAATGATAGGCAGGGAGTTGTAAAATATCTAGTTGAATATGGCGGAAAAACCTTTAAAGATACGCCAAAAGAGTTGCAAAATCACGATACATATGTCAATATATTAATGTTAAAGGCCGACGCTCGTTATGCCGACTGGAACGACCAAGATCGTTACTTTGAAGCGGCTCGATTGCTCCGCCAAGTTACTAACGAACACAGACAAAAACAAAAAAATATTCTGACTGAAGAACTTCGTGAAGCTGAAAGGCTAGGTGACGATGCCTTGGCGAATGAGATTCGTAGCAGACTCAATAACTTAATTAAGGAGATACAAAGTGGTAAAAGATAATACCTCAGTTGATGAACCAATTGATATAGCAGAACCTATTGATGCTATTGATCCGATTTTGGATCCAACTCTACTCGATATAGCAGATCCATTAGCTGACCTTGACGGTCCGTTAATTGATGAATTGATCGATGAGGAAGAGGATGACGAAGATACATTAAACCGTGGTCAATATTTTGACGACGCAAGTGACGACAGCGTTCGTTTGTATTTGCGTGAAATCGGTAAAATTCCACTTCTTAATTCCGAAGAAGAACTTGCTCTTGCAAAGCGCGTAATTGAAGGCGACAAAAAAGCCAAAGACAAAATGGCAGAAGCAAATATGCGTTTAGTGGTGTCTATTGCAAAACGTTATAGCGGTCGTGGTCTTGACCTTCTTGACCTTATCCAAGAAGGTAATACTGGTTTGCTGCGTGCTGTAGAGAAGTTCGATCCAGATAAGGGGTTCAAATTCTCGACTTATGCAACTTGGTGGATTCGCCAGGCGATCACCCGTGCGATTGCTGACCAGGCACGAACGATTCGTATTCCTGTTCACATGGTTGAAACAATTAATAAATTACTTCGAACTCAACGCCGCATGACCCAAGAACTTAACCGTGAACCAACCATCGAAGAGCTTGCCAAAGAACTAGAGATGGAACCAGCAAAGGTTGAATACGTCATCAAAATTAAGCAAGATATCACGTCACTTGACGCAGGTGTTGGCCGTGATGGCGAAGACGAAGATTCAGTTCTTGGTGACTTCATCGAAGACGGCGATAGTGTTACTCCTGAAGAATCTGCAACTTTGCAACTACTAAAAGAGCAAGTTCAGTCAATTCTATCGACGCTTTCTGATCGTGAACAAAAGATTATTAAACTTCGTTTCGGTCTAGAAACTGGCAAAAGCCACACACTAGAGGAAGTTGGACGTGAATTCGCCGTCACGCGCGAACGCATCCGCCAAATCGAAGCCAAAGCCCTAGCTAAACTTCGCAAACATAAAGATTCAAAGAAATTACACGAGTATTTGAACTAGAGAGAATAAAAAACCGCCGAACCCTGGCGGTTTTTTTGTGTTTAATACAATCGGTTTTGTTCGGATTAGACGGTATGAAGTCGTACAGAACTCAATAGCTTTGCAACATCCCAGCGGGTGTTCGCATCTGTATGCCTAAGTGTACACGTTCTTGGTTGTAGTAGTCTAGGTATTTGTTTAACTTTTCTTTCTGGCGGGAGAGCGGAACGCTCTTTCGCCAGTAGTAACCAATACATTCTGTTTGGATTGTCCGATTAAAGCGTTCAATGTGAGCGTTGTCGTTTGGCCGATGTAATCTAGAATGCCTAATCTGAATGTTATGACTTTGAATTTGTTGTTCAAAATAGCGTCCGTATTCTGGGCCGTTGTCACTTTGCACCATAGTAAAGTTAAAGTTAAACATCTCTTGCGCTTCCAGAACGGCTTCAGCGGCCAATCCTGGTCGTAGTTTCGTAGCCATCTTGACATAAGCCATGCGCGTATAAAGATCTATGACTGTATAGAAATACAACCTTCTGCCGCTATACGGATCGACGTGGTGAATAGTATCTGTCTGAACTAATTCCCCAGGAGATAGGGGCTTTGGCCGCCTTGGATTATCTGGTCGGACTCGCTTCTTTCTAGCTCCGTCAAAACAGTGGTGGCGTCGCAGGATGCGACGAACACTACTGAGCGATACAGTAATACCTAGAACGGTGTTCAGATAACGCCAAACTACTTCAGCACAGCGCTTTAACTTTTCTCTTGCATCCAAAACTTGTTTTACTATTTCATCGGAAACTGACCATGGATGGAAAGACGGTCTTGAGGTAGTTGTTGGTATTCGCCAAGTGCAAGCTGCAAGTCTAAAGCTCGAAGTTATTCCAACCGACCGATTCGGTCGATCGTAGTTAACTAGCTGAACATTCTTGTTTAATTCGTCCCATTTACGCTTCCAGCGCCAAACGGTACTACGATGAACTCCACATTTTCTTGCTACCACTAACAGTGGTAGCTGTTCACGAATTAACAATTGCATAGCAAAAGCTCTCGCTTTTGGTAGGTTAGGATTGGTAGAATAGGCCATAGCAGGCCTCCTTTCTGTAATTGAGTGATATTAACTACAGTTTAGAGCGCCTGCTTTTATGTTGCAAAGGTTGTGAGTTATTACGTGAAGTTTGACAATTTTGCAAATCTATGATATATATAAAGATAGATATTGCAAAAAACAAAAAAATATAAATAGGTTGACGCTACGGTATGGAAACTATAAAACATTTCGAGTTTGAAAAGAATCAACGAGAAAAAATGCTTAAAAATGCACGAAATCTTGGCAGTTTGGCCAATAGGGTTTTTAGCCAAGAACAAGGTGATATTTCCATTTCACCTGAATCATACATGTCGCTACTCGAAAAAGTTAAAAGCGGTACTGCTAGTCAGGCTGAAATCGAGCGCTATGATGGGATAGATAGGGGTCGGCGTATAGAGGCTGGAATTAGGTTGACGGCTCCAGAATTGTTTTATGGTAGATTGCCGGAGTCGCAAATGGATAAATATGAAGTTCCCGATAATTATGATTACGTATTGGCGGTCAATAGAAATGGAATAAATGACTATAGTCAATTAACTTCCTATATTAACGAAAACAGTGGCGTTCATACCAATACTCACGGTGATAAATCGAGAGCTTTTTCTGACCGTTTTTATGTACCAGGTCATATCAGAGAGAGCTCGATGGGCATAAAGTACTCTTGTGACAATGAGCTAGTTTCTAAACTGCAAGGTTATGGATCGGGGTTTAATTTTGTAACATGTATTCCTTTTAAAGTAGAAACTGAGCAGCAAAGACAAATAATATCTGAAATGGCCGTTTTTGATGTGGATGGTCAAAATTTTGTTAGAAATTTAATTGAGAATAATATGACGCCCGATGACTTGGTTATATCTAAGGATGGACAAAACATAATTAATAAAAAATATTTAGCCGGAATAGTTGATAACGACGGTTTGTATATAGAAAATACTAACTTATTTAAATAGTCTATTCGTAGAATTCAATATCTTTTAACGCTTCTTCAATTTGCGCGTACATGTGATCGATATTGCCATTGTTGATAATGTAATGGTCGGCGATGGCGATTGGACCGCCTTTTTCTAGGTTTTCGATCTCGGACCAGTCGCGTTCGTCGGCTTCCATGTTAGTGAGTGGGCGAATTGGGCGATTAGCAAGGCGATGGTGCCGAGTTCGCTTGGCGGAAACCAAAGCAAAAACTGACAAAATACCAGGGAATTCATTTTTGAGAACTTTGTATTCAGTCCAGGTATAGAGACCGTCAAGGACAATGCGGTGCTGCCCCGAATCAATTAGTTCGTGAATTTGGTTGATGACGCGTTTAACGACGAAATCTTTGCCTTCACGCTTGCGGATTTCTTCACGGAATTGTTGCTCGGACTCAGGGGTCGCTTCGATGCCTGCGTCGCTCATTGCTTTAAGAATTACGCCGCCAAAATACACCTTTGGATAGCCTTGTTGAGTCAAATAATCAACAGCAGTGCTCTTGCCAGAGCCAGATAGTCCGACAAAGGCGACGATTTTTGTAGATTTGTAATATGTCATAAATTAATTGTAACAGATTACTTACGGGCATCTTTTGGGTTATACTAGTTATATGAAGAAACGCTTGGCGGTTATTGACGGAAAATCAGTTTTTTATAGGGGATATTATTCGATGCCGGGGCTTTCGACGGCTGATGGAACGCCAACTGGTGGTGTTTTTGGTTTTACTTCTCTGGCAATCGAAGTAATTAAGCGAATCAAGCCCGACTATGTGGCAGTTGCTTGGGACAAAAAAGGTACAAATATTCGTAAGCGCCTAGAAATTTATCCAGAATACAAAGCTGGTCGCAAAAAGGCACCAGATGATTTCTATGCTCAAATTCCAATCCTGCACGAACTACTCGAAGCTTTCGGTTGGCCAATGTACGAGATGGACGATTATGAAGCCGATGATATTATGGGTTCATTTGCGCGCCAGGCAAAAGAAAAGGGTATAGAGACATACCTTATCACTAGCGACCTTGATGCCTTGCAATTAATAAACGATCACACCAAGGTTTATGCGCTCAAAAACGGCCTATCTAACCTAGAAGAGTTCGATGTCGATTATTTCGAGAACAAGTACAAAATCAATGTTCACCAATTCTTGGATCTAAAGTCACTTCAGGGGGATTCATCGGATAATTTACCAGGTGTTCCTGGGGTTGGTCAAAAAACTGGAATTGATTTGTTGCAAAAGTTCGGTACGCTTGATGGAATTTATGAACATATTGATGATATAAAACCGACTGTTGCCAAAAAGTTGATTGCCGGCAAAGAATCGGCTTATATGACCAAAGAATTGGCTCGTATTTGGTCCGAGGCGCCAGTTGAACTCGACTGGGCGGTGGCGGACGTAAACGACACTGACCTAGATCGGGTCGAAGCTATTTTGCATCGCTTGGAATTTAGTTCATTGATTCGCAGACTGCCAGAACATATGAAAATGGTGCAGACTGTACCGATTCAAGAAATTGAAAGTCAGGTATTAACAGAAGTACAATGGCCAGCCGTATTAAATATGAGTGAGCCAGCGGTTGTTTATGTTTTTGATGATGAGTTATGGTTGTCGCAAAATCCAGAGACCGTTACATACATTAAACTTGGCGAAATTACCGATAAAATTATCAAACAATTAGAGCAAGCAACAGTAATAAATTACGATGTCAAAATTCTGTATCATGATTTGAAAAAACACGGTATTTCGATTGAATTCAAATCTATTTTTGATATTCATCAATTAGCTTTTTTGATCAATCCACTAATGCGCGATCGTTCAATTTCGACGCTCGCAGGTACTGAAGTTAGTGAAAAGCCGCAGGCGATCATTGCAGCTATTTGGACAATTTATCAAAACCAGATAAAAGTTTTATCCAGTGATGACAAGCTAAAATACGTTGCAAACGAGCTTGATTTTCCGTTGACTCATGTTCTTTTCAAGATAGAAGATCGTGGCATAAAAATCGATTCTGATTTTTTGGCGACCATGAGCAAGGAACTTGGCGACGAGTTCACCCGACTAGAACAAGAAATTTATTCCATCGTTGGATACGAATTCAATATTGGCAGCCCGCTGCAGCTTTCGGAAGTTTTGTTTACTAAATTGCAACTACCGACGACTGGAATTAAAAAAGGTAAAACTGGCTATAGTACTGGCCAAAAAGAATTAGATAAATTGCGTGGTCAAAATCCGATTATCGAATTGATCGAGAAAACTAGAGAACTAGCTAAGCTCAAAAATACTTATATTGATGCCTTGCCGAAACTTGTTGATGAAAGCGGCCGTTTACACACCACTTTTAACCAGGATGTAACGAGCACTGGGCGACTCAGCAGTACTAATCCTAATTTACAAAACATTCCGATTCGTTCCGAGATGGGCAAAAAGATTCGCAAAGCATTTATACCAGATGATGGCAAAGTTTTTGTCGGCGCGGATTATTCACAATTTGAATTACGTTTAGCAGCAGTTTTATCTGGCGATAAAGAATTAATAGACGACTTTAATAGTGGAGTAGATATTCACACTAAAACCGCTAGTGAAGTTTATGGCGTGCCGATTGATGATGTTACAAAGAATCAACGACGAAATGCTAAAGTGATTAACTTCGGCGTACTTTATGGCATGAGTCCGCACGGATTAGTGGCGGCGACTGGTATGAGCTTTGCCGAGGCCAAGAAATTTATTGAACAATATTTTGAACTACGAAAACCAGTCCGTCAGTTCATTGATAAAACTTTAGAGAATGCACGAATAAAAGGTTACGTCGAGACATATTACGGTCGTCGTCGTCCAACTCCAGATGTTCTGAGTAGTAATTTTATGGTGCGATCAGGTGCTGAACGTGCGGCGGCAAATATGCCGATTCAGGGAACCGAAGCTGATTTAATGAAACTTGCAATGATAAAACTTGAAGCCGCCCTTGGTGATTTGGGTGATCAAATTTTGCAAGTTCACGACAGTATCCTGGTGGAATGTCCGAAAGAAAATGCCGAAAAAGTATCAGAAATCTTGCGAGACACTATGGAAAACATCGCACCAGAATTAGGGATTAAATTAAAAGTTGACGTAGCGACTGGAAAAAATTGGGAGGAATTATAACATGCCACATTTGAATGTAAGGATTATGAAGGTTAAAGAAAAGGCAATTCTACCAGAGTACCAGACAGCTCAAGCTGCCGGCATGGATCTTCATGCTTGTATTGACGCGCCTATAACTTTAATGCCAATGGAAAGACGTGCGATCTCAACAGGACTTGCTGTTGAATTACCAGTTGGTTACGAACTACAGATCAGAGCTCGTAGTAGTATGGGATTAAAACACGGCATAACTATGGTAAATGGCATAGGCACAATCGATAGTGATTATCGAGGTGAAATCAGTGTTTTATTGATCAATCTTGGTCAAGAACCGTTTGTAATTGAACCTGATATGCGCATAGCTCAGGCGGTGGTTGCGGCGCACGAACGTGTCTTGTGGCAGGAAGTTGAATCTTTGAGTGAAACTGATCGCGGTACTGGCGGTTTTGGGAGCACGGGTAAATAGCATGGCGATAAAGGCAATTATTTTTGATTGTTTTGGGGTTTTGATTAAGTCTGGCCATAATTTGCTGCGTCAAGATTTTCCAGAATTGAGTAATCTGGTCGATGAATTAAGTGCCAAGTCGGATATCGGAGCGCTCGACCGTGGTGAATTTAACGAAATTATTGCTCAGAAAACTAATCTTACGGCTCATGAGATTGATATCCGTTATTGGGGCTCGAATCAGTATGATTATGAAGTTATTAATATGGCAAAAAACTTCAGAAACAGCGGCAAATATAAAGTCGGCCTACTGAGTAATATTAGCCGTAGTTGGATGGTGAATATCCTTGGATATTTTGAGCAAGAAATTAAATTTGATGAAATAATTTTGTCTGGTGATATAAATATGGTCAAACCTGACCCAGAAATCTTTAAATTAATGGCTAACAAGCTAAATCTTCTTCCAGAAGAATGCGTTATGATCGACGATGTCGCCGCTAATATTAATGGCGCTCGAATCGCTGGCATGCATGGAATTGTCTTTTTCTCGGCCGAGCAGGCAAAAGAAGAATTAAATAATTTATTGGATATGAATAATGCCTGAGTTGCCCGAAGTAGAAACCGTTAAAAGGGGACTGCTTAAATTAATTGTTAATAAAAAATTCAAATCAGTCAAAGCCTATAATCCTGGCAGTTTTCATGCATCTGGCACTGATGCTGATTTGTTTTTATTAAACTCTGAAATAACCGACGTCCGCCGTCGAGCAAAAGTGTTAATGATTGATCTGTCGACCAACTATTCATTAGTTATTCATCTAAAAATGACAGGCCAAATTGTTTACGTTGGTAATTCCGATCGCTTTGCAGCGGGTCATCCGAATGACAGCCTGGTTGGGAATTTACCTGATCGATCAACTCGAATCGAATTCGAATTTACAGATAATTCAAAACTGTTCTTTAATGACCAGCGCAAATTTGGATGGGTAAAGTTGATGCCGACTTCCGAGATTATGAATTTGCCATTTATGCAGAAGGTCGGTCCCGAGCCGCTTGAGCCAGATTTTACATTTGAACAATTTAAGGCGCGATTTGAACGCCGTAGTGGATCGAATATAAAAGCCGCTATTTTGGATCAATCTGTAATTGCAGGCGTTGGCAATATCTATGCCGATGAGGCCCTGTGGGGTGCCAGGATACACCCCAAGCGGCTTGTTCGTTCACTTAGTGATGATGACTTAAAAAACTTATACGATGCCGTGCGGGCTGTTATGACCCTCTCGATAGAAAAAGGCGGCAGTACTAACCGAAATTACGTCAATGCAGAAGGCAAAAAAGGTAGTTATATGGATTATGCCAACGTTTTTCGCCGCGAGGGACAGGCTTGCCCAAGATGTGGCGCTGAAATTATTAAAACTCGCGTGGCAGGGCGGGGGACGCATATCTGTCCGAGTTGTCAGATTTTATAATCGCTGTTCTTTCTTTTAATAATAAACAAAAGCCTTTGCGAATATTTCTGTTCTTAGTCAGTCTATGGGGTTTGGGGTGAGAATTGCCAGTGGCAATTCGCAAGGAAACCTTCCGATGTAAATTATATTTGCAATCGCGAAGTTTCGGGGTCGCGGAACGTGACTCTGCAGGAATCCGGACTTAAAAACCAAGCCGAGTTCCTGGAGTGTCGAGAATGTTTGAGTGAAGCGAGTTTCGCAGACACCAAAGAACAAGGTTTGGTTTTTTAATCCGCGAGTCCGAAGCCGCCCCAAGAGTTTTTGACTACTTTTTGCGGTCCAAAAAGTAGTACGTCTTTGGTTCTTTACGGAAAGAAAGAACGAATACTCTATATACTATCTAACGTCTGTCAAACGGGCTATAATTAAACTCAATGATTACGGTACTATCTGGGGAAAATTCATTTGAACTTGAAAGGGCGTTGACGCAAATCAAGCGTTCTTTTGATGGTGTCGCGGAAAGTATTAATGCCGAAGATTTGAAACTAGCCGATTTACCTGATATTTTGATGGGCGTTAGTCTGTTTTCTGAAAAGCGTTTGGTAATTATCCGCGGTCTAAGTGAAAATAAAACCATTTGGTCGGTTTTTGCCGATTGGCTGGATAAAATATCGGACGACATTCAATTGATATTGATCGAGCCGAAATTAGATAAGCGTACAACGACCTACAAGGCGCTAAAAGCCAAGGCCGAAATACGTGATTTTCCAGTCATGACTGACCGTGATTTATATAAAGTCGAGAAGTGGCTGATTGACGAAGCAAAAACTATGTCACTCAACCTGGATAAAAAATCTATTCAGTTCTTGATCAACAGGGTAGGTATTGATCAATGGCAATTGTTTTATGCACTCGAAAAACTTTCATTATTTAATGGCGCCATAACAACGGATGTAATTGCAGAATTAATACCTGCCAGCCCGTCCGAAAACGTCTTTAATTTATTCGAAACCGCCATCAGTGGTGATCGAATGAAATTAAAGAAATTGCTCGATTCACTTGAACAGACCGAAGATGTTTATCGATTATCAGCGCTTATTTTTTCCCAAGGTTTTCAATTAGCAGCTGTTTCTTCGGCAGGTCAAGATGATAATGTCGCCAAAGATTTCGAGATTCATCCGTTTGTTGTTCAAAAAATGCAACCACTGGCTAAAAAACTCGGCGCAACCAGAGTCGCAAAAATTATCGAAATCCTAGCCGACTGTGACGACTCTCTCAAATCCTCTGGATCCGACCCATGGCTTCTAATTGAAAACGCTTTGTTCAAAATAGCGACGATATAAATTAATAGGCAATTATACGTGAAAATACATAGAAAAATGTGCATTTTCACGTTAAATATGATATAATGTTGATATGATAAACAAAATCACTGCCGAAAAGATTGATGCGCTTACTCGGCAATACAGGCAAATAACAGCTGGACAAGATAGGGCGTTGTTTGATATAGCTGTGGCTGAAATACCAGAGATGGTATATAACTCGAACGCCATAGAGAACTCAACTCTGACACTTCAGGACACGGAAGACATTATATTGCGTGATCGAGTTAATAAAGACCATGATATCCGTGAGATTTATGAAGCAAAAAATCTTGCAAAAATTACCAGTGAATTATTAGAAAATCCTTCTCAGTTATTAACAAATAATCTAATCCTATCTTTACACGGTATATTATTGAGTGGTATAAACGAAACATATGCTGGTCGATATCGTAGAGGTAAGGAATGGGTCAGAGTCGGGGCGCATGTTGGTGCAAATCCAGAATTTGTTTCTGGCATGATGAATGCATTAGTTGATAATTATAATACTAATTCTAGTTACTTTATTGATAATATTGCGTATTTTCACGCAGAGTTCGAGACGATTCATCCTTTCAACGACGGCAATGGACGTATCGGTCGCGTATTAGTAAATCAGCAACTCATTAAGCTCGGCTATCCACCAATTATTATTCAACACAAAAGTAAAAACTTGGATTACTACCCTCTGTTTGACGCCTATATCAAAAAGGGTAAACACGATGGTTTTGTTAAACTTTTCGCACTATTATTGATGGAGTCATTGCATAAGCGAATCGCGCTATTGACTTCACCGAAGGTTATTAAACTTTCTGATTGGGCAAAAAATAATGAAATTAAAGGCAATATTGCAGTCAATAAAGCTAAACGGCAAACCATTCCAGCATTCAGAATGAATGGTAAGTGGATGATAGATTCAAACTTTAGATATATAGATAGTAATTAAATAAATTGATGGTTTTTTGGTATTTTTATATATAAATTAAGCTATAATAACGCTTATGAAAAGGTTACTGGATTTACAGATTCAAGATAGACCAAGAGAAAAACTTAAATTAAAAGGCGCGTCCGCGCTGTCGGATTTCGAATTATTACAAGCACTGATTGGCAGCGGAAATGCGCAGGCGGATGTGTCAAAAATCGCCAGGGATACGCTGAAGTTATTAAAATTACGTGGCGTTGATGTGACTTATGATGATTTACATCAAATAGGCGGTCTTGGCCCAGCGCGCATCACAGAAATATTAGCTGCTATAGAGTTATCTAGGCGATATTTGATTGATGATGATCGTCCAATTATCGACTCGCCCGAAAAAGCCGTCGAACAATTGTCTGACATTCGCGATAAAAAACAAGAACACTTTGTTTGTATGACACTAGACGGAGCTAATCGGCTAATCGCCAAACGAATAATAACTATCGGCACACTAAACGCCAGCCTAGTTCATCCCCGCGAAGTCTTTGCCGACGCCATAACCGACCGCGCCGCATCGATAATCGTGGCGCATAACCATCCAAGTGGAAGTCTTGTTGCTAGCCAGTCTGATGTAGATGTAACTTATCGATTGAAAAAATCTGCAGAAATACTGAATATAGTACTTGTCGATCATCTAATAGTGACGAAAATGGCGTTCAAATCAATAATGTAATACAATTGCATTATTAAGGGCTGAGCTATTTTATAGATATTTACTAATTGTTTTCGGGAGTGTATTAAAAAATGGATACTAAAAAAGAACAAGAAAGATCAAAATTACATAGTACAATTTGGAAGATCGCAAACGACCTAAGAGGGTCCGTGGATGGATGGGATTTCAAGCAGTATGTTTTAGGTTTTTTGTTTTATCGCTTTATATCAGAAAACTTATCAAATTATATTAATGCAGAAGAGCGACGTACTGGCGCAACTGAATTTAATTACGCTGAACTTAGCGATGATGCGGCCGAGTTTGGTCGAAGCGATACTGTAAAAGAAAAAGGATTTTACATTTTACCTAGCGAACTATTTGAAAATGTTCGAAAACGAGCTAAAACTGAAGATAATCTCAATGAAATTTTGTCAGGAATTTTCAGAAATATTGAGAATTCTGCAAAAGGTGCAGATAGTGAAGACGATATCAAAGGTCTATTTGACGACCTAGATGTAAATAGCAACAAACTCGGATCAACAGTCGCAAAGCGAAATGAATTGCTAGTTAAACTACTTGATGCTATTGGATCTCTCGAAGTTGGTAGATACGAAGATAACACGATTGATGCGTTTGGTGATGCTTATGAATACCTGATGGCTATGTATGCCAGTAGTGCAGGTAAATCGGGTGGAGAATTTTTTACCCCTCAAGAGGTTAGTGAATTATTGGCTCGTATTACCGTTGTTGGTAAAACAGAGGTTAATAAGGTTTACGATCCTGCCTGCGGATCTGGATCATTACTTTTAAAATTCGCTAAAGTCTTGGGCAAAGAAAATGTTCGTCAAGGATTCTTTGGCCAAGAGATTAATCTTACAACTTACAACCTGTGCCGTATAAATATGTATCTGCATGATATCAATTATGAGAAGTTTGATATCGCACACGGCGACACACTAGTTGATCCAGCTCATTGGGACGATGAACCATTTGATGCAATTGTTTCTAATCCTCCATACTCTATCAACTGGGATGGAGATGCAAATCCAATCTTAATCAATGATCCACGTTTTAGCCCTGCGGGTGTATTGGCTCCAAAAAGTAAAGCCGATCTAGCGTTTACAATGCATATTCTGAGCTGGCTTTCAACCAGCGGAACAGCAGCGATTGTTGAATTTCCAGGCGTGCTGTATAGAAGCGGAGCTGAGCAAAAGATCCGTAAGTACCTAGTTGATAATAATTTCGTTGATACAGTTATACAATTACCACCAGATTTATTCTTCGGTACATCAATTCCAACCTGTATCGTTGTGTTAAAGAAGAGTAAGAAAGATAACTCGACCTTATTTATTAACGCCAGTGCTGAATTTGTACGTGGTGGTAATAAAAACAAGCTAGGAAAAAATAATCAAGATAAAATTCTTGATGCCTTTACTAATCGTGAATATATCGAACATTTTGGTAGGTTAGTTCCAAATAGTGAGATCGCCGATAACGATTATAATTTAGCAGTTAGTAGCTATGTTGAAGAATTAGACACAACAGTGGCGACTGATATTACTAAATTAAATGCTAATATTGCCGAGATTGTTAAAAAACAAAGTGAATTGCGTACGCAGATCGATGCAATAGTAGCGGATATTGAGGGTGCGCACAATGAATAACGACGAACATTTCGGTCTTATCCGACGGCAGACTCGACTAGCCCTACCTATAGACGATGCTTATTTATATCGTCTTGGTGTGGCACTATATGGATTTAACTCTATTAATAGTTTTATGACTGAAATAATTTGTCACATTGACAACAAACAGAATCGGACTGAACTACTCGACATGGAATCTGGAAAGGTTCTAAATAGGTTTCGCCAGACATTAAAAAATATCAAAGCAGAAAAATTATTTCCATCAATCCACATACCTATGAAACATACGGCGGATCAATTCGAGAAGCTAAATACCGAACGCTCGGATTTTGTTCACACATATCCTATTACGAATAAAAAAGATGAGCAGATATTGCATCGTCGCAAAGATATTAAGGGTAAATATTTCGAGGTTGACAACGATTTCTTGGATAGTTTTATTAGTCGTCTTCATGACGTTAGTAATGGGCTATATGAAATACGTTCAGTGGTGAGACCATCCCTATGATTAATATAGATGAACTTATTAATAAAAGCTCAAACGGGGTTGAATATCGAGAGCTAGGTGCGGTCTGTAGACCAATTTCAACTGGTAAGCAAAGAAATCGCGACACATTATCGAAAGAACGAAGTAGTAAAACAAACTACCCTGTTATAAACGGTGGTATAAACGCTTCAGGTTACACTGATGAATTCAATGTCGAAAAGGACACTATTGCAATCAGTCAAGGGGGCGCATCAGCCGGCTTTGTTAATTTCCTAACTGAAAATTTTTGGGCTGGAGCTCACTGTTATATGCTGAAGCCAAAAGATTCACTCTTTTTAGATAATAAATTTTTATATTTTTTCATTAAAGATAATGAAGAGTTGTTAATGAGCAAAGCTGTCGGCGCTGGAATACCTGGATTAAATCGTAGTATTCTTAATGATTTTAAAATTCCTATTCCGCCGATTGAAGTTCAAAAAGAGATTGTAGATATTCTCGATAAGTTCACACAATTAGAAGCAGAGCTGTCAGCGGAGCTGGAGGCGAGACGGACGCAGTATGAATTCTATCGCAATCAGCTACTGAAGTTTGATAAATCAAGAAGTGATATCGAATGGCTAACCTTAGACATAATTGCAATAAACCTCGATTCAAAGCGAAAACCAGTTACTCGGGGATCTAGAACGAACGGCGACATACCTTATTATGGAGCATCCGGAATAGTTGATTATGTAAAGGATTATATCTTTGATGGCGATTATCTTTTGGTTTCGGAAGATGGGGCGAACCTACTAGCTAGAAGTACTCCAATTGCTTTTTCTGTATCAGGAAAAACATGGGTCAACAATCATGCTCACGTACTACAATTTAATGAATATGCAACCCGAAGGCTCGTAGAAATATATCTTAACTCGATTGATCTTAGACATTATATAACTGGCAGTGCTCAGCCTAAGTTAAATAAAGCAAACTTAAATAAAATAGAAATTCCAATCCCTTCTCTTGATGAACAAAGGGAAATCGTATCAATTCTTGATACATTCGATAAGTTTGTAACAAACATATCTGATGGACTACCCGCCGAAATCGCTGCTCGCCGCAAACAATACGAATACTATCGCACAAAACTACTTACCTTCAAGGAGCGTGAGTAGTGGACTGGTGGGCTAATATCGTTGCAACACTATCACTTATTCTTGCGATAGCTGCATTCTGGTGGGCTATAAATACTTTTGGCAAAACAAAAACACATTTGGCTATCGAGTTAAAAGTAATACCACCAATTTCGTTTAAGCATATACTCGGAGCTCTCGGCCCAGTGATTAAACAGATTATTGAAATTAAATCTCCTGATGCCGTGAAAGCTTTTTATAAGTTCCGCGAAGAAAGTTTTCCAACACTTCGCGATGAGCTACCGAAATTAGTCGCAGATTCGCCCGTTTTACAAGATTTTTGGCCATCGATAGTGACGTGGTTTAGTAAATCGTCTTTATTGGTTGTTGCTATTCGTAATGAAGGAATATCAGATTCATCGATTTCTATCATCGAAATAGGCAATGGCTCTAGTTGGTCGGAACTAGAAGGTGGGGCTGTTTATTTTAAGTTTACTGATGCTCTGCCTGCAGCTGTTGTGGCTGGAGGCGATGTTGAGATTTGGTTTCCAATTGATAAAATAAAGATAGCGCTTGATTCTTTGAATATAGAATGGAAAGATGCGCAAATACGCGTAAGTACATCAAACAAGTCTAAATTTTTCGCAAAATTATCTAATATTACAGAACCAGGAAAATTGTAATGGAAAAATACAATATAATTGCCGAAAATTCTGACAGTACGGTTGTAAGCGATTATATATCTAAATATAATCGAGTGACAAATTACCAAAGTGAAGCCGAACTTGAAAAAGCTTTTATTAAATTACTCGAATTACAGGCTTATGACTATCTATCAATCACTAGCGAAGACGATTTGATTTGTAATTTACGAACTCAACTTGAAAAACTTAATAACTATCAATTTAGCGATAACGAATGGAAACGATTTTTTACAACTTGTCTTGCGAATCCAAATGAAGGCATCGAAGAGAAGACTGCAAAAATTCAAGAAGATCATATTCAACTACTGACTCGTGATAATGGCGAAATCAAAAACATCTATATGATAGATAAAACCAATATTCACAATAACAATCTACAAGTTATTAATCAGTATGAAGTTGAAGGTGCTAGATCGAATCGTTACGACGTAACAATATTGGTAAACGGATTACCTCTAGTTCATGTCGAATTAAAACGACGCGGCGTTGCACTGCAAGAGGCTTTTAATCAAATAAATCGCTATCAGCGAGATAGTTTTTGGGCTGACAATAGTTTATTTGAATATGTGCAATTATTTGTTATTAGTAATGGAACCTATACTAAATATTATAGCAATACTACTCGCTTCCAGCAT
Organism: uncultured Saccharimonas sp. (SeqCode); assembly: GCA_964575635.1. Taxonomy (GTDB): domain Bacteria; phylum Patescibacteriota; class Saccharimonadia; order Saccharimonadales; family Saccharimonadaceae; genus UBA1547. Next base: position 23,984 of record CAZNQY010000004.1, read on the forward strand.
ATTAAAGAATCTGGCGATGACAGAGCAAAGCATTCAAAAAAGACCAGCAATAGCTATGAGTTTACTAGTTGGTGGGCAGATGCCAGTAATCGACCAATAACCGACCTAATGGATTTTGGCCAAACATTTTTCTCAAAACACGCCATATTAAACGTTTTAATAAAATATTGTGTGTTTACGAGTGATCGATTATTGCTAGTCATGCGCCCGTATCAAATTGTTGCGACTGAGCGAATTTTGAGCCGTATTGAAGTAACGACAAATTATAAAAAGCTAGGGACAATTGAGGCTGGCGGATATATTTGGCACACCACTGGATCTGGCAAGACTCTAACTAGTTTTAAGACGGCACAGCTTGCAAGTAAATTATCATATGTTGATAAAGTTCTATTCGTTGTTGATCGCAAAGACCTTGATTATCAAACAATGAAAGAATATGACAAGTTCGAAAAGGGTGCTGCCAATAGCAATACAAGTACATCTAAACTGACAAAACAACTTGAAGACCCAAATGCTCGCATTATTATTACGACTATTCAAAAACTTGATAAGTTTATTAAACGGAACGAAGATCACGAATTATTTAGTGGCCATATAGTAATTATTTTTGATGAATGCCATCGTTCACAATTTGGCGATATGCATCACGCAATTACAAAGAGTTTTAAAAAATATCATTTGTTTGGTTTTACGGGTACGCCGATATTTGCCAAAAATTCATCAAGTGGCGGAAGGGTTGACTTAAAGACAACTGAACAGGCTTTTGGTGAAAAGCTTCACACTTATACTATCGTTAATGCGATAACTGATAAAAATGTTCTGCCGTTTAGGATTGATTATATTCGCACAATTCGAGAAGCTGATGACGTAGATAATTCACAAGTCCGTGATATCGACCGCGAAAAAGCGTTAGCCGCACCTGAAAGAATTACAAATATCGTTAAATACATTCGCGAACATTTTGATCAAAAGACAAAGCGCAATAGTAAGCCTTACGCATTTATGCGATTCGCTAATATCTATGAAGCAGCGTCAGCTCGTGATCGAAACTCAATCGAAGAAGTAAAAGAAAAGATTCGATTAAGTGGGTTTAATTCTATATTTGCAGTAAGCTCGATTGACGTTGCGAAACAATATTATGTCGAATTTAAAAAGCAACAAGCAGAAGTTCCAGAATTAGCGCGTCTGAAAATTGCTACGATATTTAGTTATGGCGCAAACGAGGCTGATGACGAATTGGATGGTTTAGAAGATGAAAATTCTGATAGTACCGAAGGGCTTGATCAGACATCTCGTGATTTCCTTGAAGTGGCAATCCGTGACTATAACAAAATGTTTAGTACTAATTACGATACATCCAGCGATAAATTCCAAAACTATTATAAAGATGTAAGTTTGCGAATGAAGAATCGTGAGATTGATTTACTGATTGTCGTAAATATGTTTTTGACTGGATTTGACGCAACAACGCTGAACACGTTATGGGTAGATAAAAGTTTGCGTATGCATGGCTTATTGCAGGCTTATTCACGAACTAATCGTATTTTAAATTCTATTAAGACTTTTGGTAATATTGTTACTTTTCGTAATCTTGAAGAAGCAACTAATAATTCATTAGCACTTTTTGGTGATAAAGAAGCAAGCGGAATTGTGTTATTAAAATCTTTCCGTGAATATTACGAAGGCTACGAAGCTGAAGGAAAGCCAGTCCGAGGTTATTCGGATTTGATTGCTGAAATTAAAAACCTTTTCCCAGTGAGCGAACAAATTATAGGCGAACAAGACGAAAAAGACTTTATTAAGCTTTACGGTGCTATTTTGAAAGTTAAGAATATATTAACAACTTTTGACGATTTTGTTGGTCGGGAAATACTTACAGAACGAGATTTTCAAGATTACCACAGTATGTATATTGATTTATATCATAAATTCCGTGCGATATCTGATGGCGATAAAGAAAATATCAATGACGATATCGTGTTTGAAATGGAATTAATCAAACAGGTTGAGATTAATATAGATTATATATTGGAATTAATCCGTAAATACCATTCAAGCAATCAAGAAGACAAAGAGTTGCTAATTGATATTAATAAGGCAATTGATTCAAGTGTTGAACTCCGTAATAAAAAAGATCTTATTGAGCAGTTTATTAGTACTATTAATGCTGATTCATCAGTTGATGATGATTGGCAATCGTTCATTAAATCCAAGAAGGTTGAAGAGCTTGATAGAATAATTGCAGAAGAAAGTCTGGATCGTGAAGAAACTTATAAGTTTATTGAAAACGCATTTCGTGACGGTAGCGTGCAAACCAGCGGAACGGCAATTACAAAAATTATGCCACCCGTGTCGCGCTTTAGCCCAGATCAAAGCCGTGGCAAGAAGCGAGAAACTGTGCTTGATAAGCTCGCAGCATTCTTTAATAGGTTTTTTGATATTTCAACTAGTGAATTGGAATAACATATTTTCTATAGGTTAATTCTTGCTTTATATTTTTGTGCCAAAAAATAGCAATAATATTGACTAAAAACGTGTCACATGCTAGTATTATCATAGATATTAACTCTAATCGGTGGACAAGATTATGAGCTTTGAACTACGGATCAGACAATTACGAGAAGAAATTAAAGCAAGCCAGCAAGATGTAGCTGATGCTATTGGGGTTGCGCGTGCGACTTATGCTAACTGGGAAACGGGTAAGCGTGATCCGAACTTGGGTGAGATTAATCGGTTGGCTGAATATTATCAAATTTCACCAGCTGAATTGATTAGTGGCGACATAATGACGGTCAATGAGCCGCTTGCGCCCTATGAATTCGAGGAACGAAACGATATTATCCCACGTGAAGATGTTATTTTGAATGTTAATAAGCTTCGTCAGGTACTTTTATATATTTCTGAAAAGGTTGGAGCAAAGCCGAACGTTGGAGCGACAGTAATTAATAAATTGCTATATTTTATAGACTTTGATTATTACGAGAAATACGGCAAATCTGTGACGGGTTTAACTTATATCCGTAATCACTTTGGTCCAACGGCTCATATTACCACAATCAATTCGGTAATAGAGTGTATGCAAAAAGATGAGGAACTGGATGTTGTCGAGACTGATTATTTTAAGCATAAACAAAAGAAATACTTGCCGCGAAAGAGTGCCGATCTTACGGAATTAAATGCACAAGAGCTCGAGCACATTAATGAGGTTCTAGAGAGATTAGGTAGCAAAAAAGCTACCGACCTTAGCGAGCTATCGCATAAGGATATGCCGTGGTTAGCAACAAAGCCTGGCGAAGCTATCAACTACCAATTAGCAATGTACCGCACGGCCGCTACTAGCGTGCGTGGTAAAGATGATGTTGAGATTTGATTATACGGCATCGTTTCAAAAAGACCTTAAATCATTATCAAAACGATGGCCTTCTTTGTCTGGTGATATTAAATCCGCCGAAGATGTCTTAAGGGTAATATATGGCGGAGATAAAGAGATTCGTCAGAGTTTCTTTGAGCTAAAGAGGATCGCATTATTAAAGAAAATGGGTGACGTAGAGGTCGTTAAGATGCGGATAGACTGTAAGTCACTAGGTAATGATAAAAAGACGCGAATTGTTTTTGTGGCCGAAGTGCTTGATGGCAAAATTACGATGGTTGAACTTTATGCAAAAAACGACAAAGAGCGCGAGGATCCAAAAAGATACAAAAATTTAATTGATAGATTATAAAAATTACTAAAATAGGAGTTTTTCATGAACGAAATTATCTGCCCACATTGCAAAAAAGCCTTCAAAATTGATGATGCGGGGTTTGCTGATATTTTGAAGCAGGTGCGGGATCGGGAATTCGAGAGTGATTTGCATGAGCGATTGGCTGTTGCCGAGCGTGAAAAAGCCAATGCGGTGAAGTTAGCCGAAGCTGATGCTCGTAATGCCCTGCAGTCCGACCTTGCTAAAAAAGAAGCTGAAATTGCCGAGCTAAAGGCGAGTAAAAACTTGGCAATTGCCCAACTTGAATCCAAAAAAGACGCCGAGCTGGCTGAATTAAAAGCCAAACTGCAATCAATTGAAACTGAAAAACAATTGGCAATTACTCAGGCTGTTAATAAAGTCGAACGACAGCGCGACGAGATAGCGGGTGAGTTAAAAATTAAAGAATCCGAAAAACAATTATTGGAATCATCATTAAAAGACAAGTACGAAGTTGAGCTGCGATCAAAAGACGAAATGATTGCCTATTACAAAGACATGAAAGCCAAGCTTTCGACCAAAATGGTTGGCGAAACACTGGAACAACACTGCGAAACCGAATTTAACAAGCTGCGTTCGACAGGCTTTCAAAATGCTTACTTTGAAAAAGACAATGACGCAAAAACTGGCAGTAAAGGCGATTATATCTATCGCGAAACAGACGAATCGGGCAACGAAATTATTTCGATCATGTTCGAAATGAAAAACGAAGGCGACGAAACAGCAACCAAGAAAAAGAATGAAGATTTCTTGCGCGAACTCGACAAAGACCGCAATGAAAAGAAGTGTGAATATGCAGTTTTGGTGACATTGCTTGAATCCGAAAGTGAATTATATAACACTGGAATTGTCGACGTTTCGCACCGTCATTCAAAAATGTATATTGTCCGTCCGCAGTTTTTTATTCCAATAATTACCATCTTGCGTAACGCGGCGTTAAACTCGCTTAAATATAAATCAGAATTAGCTCTTGTCCGAGCACAAAACATCGATGTTACGAACTTTGAAGAGCAATTGGATGATTTCCGAGAATCATTCGGTCGTAATTATCGATTGGCGTCGGATAAATTCAAAGTTGCGATCGAAAGTATTGATAAATCAATCGATCAATTGCAAAAAACCAAAGAGAACCTGTTGCGATCCGAAGATAATCTGCGAATTGCCAATAACAAAGCCGACGAGCTGACCGTCAAAAAACTTACTCGCAATAATCCAACAATGACGGCAAAGTTTGCTGATATAGAAGGCAAATAGGCGACTAGCGGCCTGATTGACTACAGATTATTTTGTTGACGCCACTAAAGTACTTATGGTATAGTAAGTTCAAAATCTAGGCATAAATAAAAATCAGGAAATAAAAAAACATGAATGAAGTCGATCCAAAGGCTAAACAACAGATAGTCGAGAAGATAAAAAACTCGAAAAATATCTTGATTATAGTTAGCAAAAATCCATCCGTTGACGATCTTTCGGCAGCGATTGGTTTGACTGCGCTATTAAACAAATCTGGCAAACACGCCACAGCAATCTTTAGTGGTATTTTACCTCCAGCGATTGGCTTTTTGGATCCGACCAAAGTTTTTGAGAACACCGTTAACAGCCTTCGTGATTTTATTATTGCCCTAGATAAAGAAAAAGCTGACCACCTTCGTTACAAAATTGATGGCGATTTGGTAAAGATTTTTATTACGCCATACCGCACAACAATTACAGGTGATGACCTTGAATTTAGTCAGGGTGATTACAATGTTGAGCTAGTCCTAGCACTTGGTGTTTCAAACCGCGAGAATCTTGATCTTGCACTGGCATCTGATACTCAAGTTCTAAGCGACGCGACTGTTGCGACTTTCTGTGCTGGTAGCCAAACAAGTGACCTTGGTAGTGTTAGTTGGCGTGATGAAAACGCTGGCTGTTTGAGCGAAATGATCATGAGTCTAAGTGAAGCTTTAAAAACTGACAAGCCATTACTTGATAAGCAGATTGCTACGGCTATTTTGACTGGTATCGTTGCTGCTACTGATCGCTTCAGTAACGACAAAACTACTTCAAAGATAATGACAATGTCAGCGCAATTAATGGCAGCTGGCGCTGATCAGCAATTGATCGCAGCTAAACTACGCGATGCGCATGAAATTAATTTCAATACCGAAATTCCAAAACCAGAGAAAAAACCAGAACTTAAACCTGTTATAGATGACAAAACAAAGCTTGTTATTGCGCCTATGGTAGTTGAAACACAACCGGAAACACCTGTCGCTGCAGAAACTTTGCAAGCTAAGATTGAAGAACCAGCAACTATAGAGCCAGAAATCGTGGCGCCACTGCCTGAACCGGACGGAACATTAACTATTAGTCACGACCCAACGATAGTTACCGGTCCAGTTGCGAGTACCTTGCCTCCAGAAGATTTCCAGATAAATATGCCAGAAATCGAACCGATACAAGACACAGTTAACTCGACTGTTTCGCCAGAAATCCAACCTGATTTCTCAGTTCCTGCGCCCGAGGAATATCCAGCGCCAATTGATACGCTCGCGCCAGAACCTATTATTAATCCAGAACCGTCAAGCTTTATTAGCCAACTTTCTGCTCTTGCGGCTGACGCAAGTAGTCAAAACAGCACTATTCCACCTATGGAAGCTCCAGTATTGCCAACGGAGTTAGTAGAGCCTGCGCAAGACAGTACGGACTATAGTAGCCCATCGACAATCCCAGATCATGATATCCTAACTCATTCTTATCTTGGATCGCCAAGTCAAAGCAATGTGAATGGTAATGTTTATGGCGTAACGCCAGATGATAGCGTGCAGAACGTAGATATTTTTGCATCGGGTCTTGCGCCTGACGCTTCAAGTGTTGCTCCGCAAATTGATTTGCCGATGCCACCTGAATTGCCTGATTTCTCTTCATTGCCACCGTCAAATATTGCAACTCCAATTGTTCAGCCGTATCCAATGCCTGATATTCAGCCGATTTCTGAATCAGTTGACCCAGGTCAGTTCAAGATACCTTCATAGTGACTTCGCTATCTGTTATACTGTCTGATATGCAAGACGGAATTATTTTGATCGACAAACCAGCCCAGATGACTAGTTTTGGCGTAGTAGCGCGGATTCGTCGTGTGCTGTCAAAAGCGGCTGGTAAAAAAGTTAAAGTCGGTCATACTGGCACGCTTGATCCATTCGCAACTGGCTTGATGATTATTGTGGTCGGTAAAGAATGCCGCAACGCTATGACCTACACTAAACTCGATAAAGTCTATGAATCGCGTATTCGCCTGGGACAAACTAGTACGACAGGCGATCCAGAAGGCGAGTTAACGGATATTTCGTCCGACCAGCCATCACCAGAAGCCGTCCAGGACGCGCTGGCTAAATTTGTGGGCAAGATAACTCAACGGCCACCAATCTATAGCGCAATCAAGATTAACGGCCAAAGGGCCTACGATTTGGCGCGAGCAGGTAAGGAAGTCGAGATGCCAGAACGTGAAGTCGAAGTATTTTCACTCGAACTCGTCAAATATGATTATCCATTCCTAGATATCCGCACTCATGTCTCTAGCGGTACCTATATTCGTACATTAGCACAAGATATTGGCGCAGAATTAAAAACTGGCGCCTATTGTACTGAACTACGTCGAACAAGTATTGCTGATTGGCAAATTGCCGATGCAAAAAACCTATCCGACTACGGCGTAACAGATTAGCGCTATTGCTTTTTCATTGATTTTGTGATATTATATAAGAAGTAGCTATATTTATATTGGCTAAGCTTTTTATAATTTGAGGAGGATGACTATATGGAAAAGGTCACTGATTTTAACAAGCTTTACGGCGTCACGAAAGATGAATCCGATGAGAAAAAGGAGCTAGTCTTGGCATGTAACAAATGTCTGGATGATATTACCAGGCTTATTATTTGTTTCATGGCGAAAGCCGAGCGTTTTCCGCCTCATAAAAATATGAGTCGGACTTATCGGGTGGGCGAGAAGGATATTGCATCCTGGCCAGTCCTGATTAGGAAGGACGGGTTATTTACTCTGGGATGTGATGGCGTTTTGTATAATGTCATCGGTTCAGTCTTTGCCGAGAAGTATTCGGTAAAGAAGTTAAAGTACGACCCGGATGCTAGTGTATTGTCTTTGGTATCAAAACTAAAGACGTTATCGGCGATCAGAAATGCTCTAAAGAACCCAGATTTTGGCAGAGTCTTACCAACACTGCCAGAAGAAATAATGGAAGAAGATTCCAAGAATATGGATGACTCTTTCTGGAAACGATTTGGTAAATATGCGATTGGCTATTTTTGGATATCACTTATCCTGATAGCCATTGCAGCATTCGGAATCTGGTTACTGTATTTAAATTTTTATCCTCACTACAACTTGTAAAAAGAAAAGCCTTGGCATAGCGCCAAGGCTTTTTTATTTGGTCGCTTTTAATCTTGCATGTCGTTTGATGGGGGTGGTGGTAATTGTCTTGAATTGGTAAGTAATAGTTTCTCTAATACTTCACAAGCTCCACTAGTAGCGTGGCTGCCGACAGTGTTTGATTGGTCTAATATTTGATACGCACGGTTCAAGAATGTTGGTAACGATTTTTTGAATTTTTCAATATTTTTAAACTCGGTGGCTGGGTTATATAGCTTACCAGCCTTAGCAAGGTTGATTGCTTTGAGTATTTCCTCGAGCACGGCTTTATCATAGCCCGCAATTTTTTCTGCGCTGAATTTTCCATCACCAATCCAGTCGGCAGCATACTTAAGAGTGGAATTGTGGCCAGTGTAGAGCCCCTGACCAGCGTCTCCATAAGCCTTACCGCCCATGAATGGTGCTTTATCGCCGATTCCGCTAGCTGCAGCCCCAGAGCCTATAGAAGACGCGAATTTCTCAAGAGCGCCACCTTTACCAGATGATTCCATGATATCTCTATATTCATTATAGATACCATACTTAAGTTGTCGTGCAATAGCCGCTTCGGTATTGAGATCGTCGTCAGGATTGAATGTGAATTCGATCTCTGTTCCGTCGGCGGTCTTAGTCTTGCCGATAATTGGTGCGACTTTTTCGATAATTGGCTGACCTCTTTCATTTAGTATACGTTCGCCGTCTTTATCTACTAATGTTTTACCTTTGAGTGATATTGCCTGAAAATCTGTTGACGACACATTAAAGAATGACATTAAAGTCGAACGATTCTTGACGTCTTTAGTATTGTCGTTATCTACGATGCTAATTGCGGCCGCAAGTGCATTAGCAGCGCCATTTTTGTTAATTTCGGCAGCACCAGCCACTGCGCTTTTGGCGCTACTTTTTTGTAATGCATCGGCAAAGTCAACATTAAGATTTTGGTCAATGAAAGCCTTTCGCATACTCTGAATAGAAAGCGCTTCGGCGGTTGAGCGAGCAGTTTCTAATATTTCGCGCATACCTTCACTATTAGACTTGAAATTAAGGTCGGCAAATTTCTGAGACTTTAATAATTGATAGTCGTTAGCATTAACTGCTTTTTCAAGGTTAAGTCGATCGCCGAGCAAGTTGTTGCTGAAGCGAGCTTCTCTGATGCCATCTGTTCTATTCTGTTCCCAGTTAAGGTCAGATTTAATCCTAGCGCTATCATTAAGTAGTTTAGTTTCACGAATCTGAACGTCAACCTGCTGCAAGCGACCAGAAGTGACTCGTGATTGGCTGTAACGAAGTTCTGATGTTGCCTCACCGAGAGATTTAACTTCTTGATATTCGCGAGTGTTCTGATCGATATCACTGAATGTGCCCGATTTTGCCCAACGAGCGTCAGTCATTGTACCGTAAGAGCTCTTCCATCCATCGCGGCGACGGCGTCCGTGATCAACACGTTGTGCGTGTTTGCGTAGGAATTGATATGGTTTTGGATCTTGCCCAAGGCGCTTTGCGGCATTAACGTCAGCACGGTCCTGAATGAACTTGCGAGTGCCGTCGATTGGACCTTTGCTTGGATTATTAACAAACCCAGCAACTTTTCCAACGATCGATCCACTCATTTTGATCAAGAATGGTGTTAGGAATAATGGAACTACTTGAATAATTAAACCAAGAATAACAGTGTTGATTGAATCAGCATTTTGAATAATCAATGATGCCGCCAGTTGTGATCCGCCAAAAATTACAGAGAAAGCAGGGAAGAGTATTAACATTGTATAGAATGTTGACTTCCATTTCTCGAACCATTTCTCGGTGTTTGGTAGTAAATAAGCTACGAAAGCAAGTGGCGACAATACGATTAGTATTGTAACTAATGCTTGGCGGGCTGCCATTACAGCAAGAGCTACAAGTACTGCCATAAAACCAATTAATAATGTCGGGAATAGTAGGGCTATAGAATAACCAACGCCATAAACCGAAAGTGTGCCAAGAATTGCTACTGTTCCAGCCGCTGCTGCTGTACCGCCAGATAGTATAAATCCAGTGATGCTATTGAAGTTGACCAAATCCCAACTATTACCACTAGTACCAACTACTCCGTTACGCATAGATATAAAGACTTGTTGTAGCGATGCGCCAAGTACATTTGAAATATCAACGGCAAGTGCACAAACAAAGTAAGAGATATTTACTAAAATAGCAGCAATAATTAAACGTGGTAATAGTTTTTTAACTCCATAATTACTGATACCGTAGCTTGTGATTTGCGAATAGATTATTACTAAAAAGCCGATAACAAAGGCAACGTTAGCGAAGCTTCGCATATATGACCAAGCGCGGTAAAGTGCGCTGGATTGGTCGCTTGATACAGGGCGGACAATCATAAAGCTTTTGATAATGTCGAATATCCAGTCCATGCTATTTGCTAAGAAATTAGTTACTGGACAGATTATCCAGCCAAGACCGCCATCAACTGCACAGGATGTACTTGCAGTGTCTTTTGATTTGCTATCAATCGCAACGGAAGTCACATCGGAAGGGGATGCGTAGTTACCTGCGCCCTTATAAGTAAGGGTTTTATAACTAGCCATTTCGATGCTGTCGGTGTTTGTGTTCGGTTCAAAGAAAATAACGCGAATTTTGCGTGATTCGACGGTTGCTGGGTCTACAAAAGTATAAGCCTTGCTGCCAGTTGCTAATCCTAGGTTTTTTACTGCATCTTCGGGAACTGGTCCGATATACGAATTACCGTCATAGGTAATAGTACTGCTGCTTTTCCACATTGCATCAAGTGCAAAGGTGTTAGTAGTGCTGATTATTGCGCAAGTAAAGACTGCTACAAAAGTAGCCAAGAAAAAAGTAAATATTCTTCGCAAAGATTTACTACTGTGCGAAGTGGTTGTATTTAAATCCCACATACTGGCGTAAGTTTAGCATATAACAGATAAAAAGTCAATAGTAAAATAGGTGTTTTATATCTGGTCATGCTTACTTATGACCACTCAATTTTTATTTTATTGTATATTTATAGATTACAAAACTTAACTATTTGTCAAAAATATTGATTAACTAATTAAAGGTGTTGAATACTTCGTTAATCTTTGATACAATGCATACCTGATGATTACAGCAGAAAACAAGACCAAGGCATTCGCTTTGACACAAACTCACAAAACCGACGTTGGTAGCCCACAAGCACAAGCGTCTATTTTGACGAGCCGTATCAAAGAGGTGACTGAACATCTAAAGCTTAATAAGCACGACCACATGGCTCGTCGCGGTTTAATCCAGATGGTTAGTAAGCGTAAGGGTTTGCTAAAATATCTCGAAGCTAAAAATTTCGACGAATACAAGGCGACTGTTACAAAACTAGAACTCCGCAAATAAGCGGAGTTTTCTTTTTTGTGATATCATAAATTCAAACTCCCGCTAGGCGAAATAAGTGGTGGATAGAGTGATTTGTATAACAAATTTCTGTACCCGTTACTTACTCGCTAAAAGATAAGCGGGTTTATAAATAAGGAGGACGATATGCCTACTATTAACCCTAACGGTAAAGAGATTTTCTCTGTTACTACTGATTTTTGTGGTCGACCACTAACACTCGAAGTTAATCGTGTTGGTTTTCGAACTACGGCCAGCGTACTAGTTACTTACGGTGATACCGTTGTACTTGGAACAGCTATGGTTGGCTCAAAGCCAGTTATGATGGATTATTTCCCACTCAGTATTGACTATGAAGAAAAGTTTTATGCAGCTGGCAAGATCTCTGGCAGTCGTTTTATTAAGCGCGAAGGTCGCCCAAGTGACGAAGCAATTTTAATCGGTCGTTTAATTGACCGCCCAATCCGCCCACTTTTCCCTAAAGGTTACCGCCAAGAAGTCCAAGTTATTTCAAGCGTACTATCGTATGACCCAAGCTTCCGCCCAGATGTAATTGCTATGATTGCATCAAGCGCAGCATTAATGTTAGCTGGTTTGCCATTCGATGGTCCAGTTTCTGGCGTTCGTGTCGGTTATATTAACGGCGAATACAAAGCTTTCTTAACACCTGAAGAGCGCGAACAAAGCGACCTAGATCTAGTTGTTGCTGGTGTTAAAAACGGCATCACTATGGTTGAAGCTGGCGCAAACGAAGTTAGCGAAGAGTTGATCACTGGCGCACTTGCTTGGGCGCTTGAAGCTTACCAACCTGCGATTGATCTGCAAATCGAACTTGCCAAAAAAGTTGCACCAGTTGCCAAAGAATTTACTTTGGTTCTACCTAATCCAGAAATCCAAGAAGCAGTTAACGTTTGGGTTGATGGCAAACTTGGCGATGCACTACGCAAACCTTATCCAGAACGCAATGAGCTTGTCTCAACTCTTCGTTGGGCTTTCCACGCTGAAATGACCGAAAAACTTGGCGCAGATGAATACAAAGCACTTCACGACGAGTACGACGAAGCCTTTACGTCAGCACTACATAAAGACGTACGTAAGGGGATTGTCGCCGACGGTCTTCGCCCAGATGGACGCAAATTGGACGAAATTCGCATTCTTTCATCAGAAGTTGGACTATTGCCACGCACCCACGGTTCGAGCCTATTTACTCGTGGTGTAACTCAGGGTATGAACATCGTAACTTTAGCACCACTAAGTTTCTCTCAAATGGTTGATTCAATGGAATCTGACGAAACTGAACGACGCTATATGCACCACTATAATGCGCCACAATATACTGTTGGCGAAACAGGCCGCCTTGGTAGCCCAGGACGTCGCGAAATCGGTCACGGATACCTAGCGGAACGCGCTCTTACGGCAGTACTGCCAACACCCGAGGAATTCCCTTATTCAATCCGCAGCGTAACTGAAATCATGAGCCAAAACGGTTCTACTTCAATGGCGGCAACTTGTAGCAGCTGTTTGGCATTGATGGACGCTGGCGTGCCTTTGAAGGCTCCAGTATCTGGTATTGCCATGGGTCTAATGATGGACGGCGACAAGCCTTACGTACTTAGTGATATTGCTGACGCCGAAGATTTCGCAGGCGACATGGACTTCAAGGTCACTGGTACTTCAAAGGGTATTACAGCTCTACAGATGGACATGAAAGTTCACGGTTTGCCGGTTTCTATCCTAAAAGAAGCTTTAGATAAGTCGAAAGCTGGACGTGCGCATATTTTGAACCACATGCTTACGACTATTGCCGAGCCTCGCAAAACTCTCAGCAAATACGCTCCACGCATTGAAAAGATCAAAATTAATCCTGACAAAATCGGTGCCGTTATCGGTAAAGGTGGAGACACGATCAAAAAGATTACATCAGAAACTGGTGCTCAAATTGATATCGCCGAAGATGGTTTGATCACTATTGCTTCAAACAACGCTGAAGCGATCGAACAAGCTATGAACTGGATCAAAGGTCTAACCGAAGAACCAGAAGTAGGCACAATCTACGAAGGTAAAGTAGTTAGCATCAAAGAGTTCGGCGCATTCGTAAATATCATGCCAGGCATTGATGGCATGGTTCATATCAGTGAACTTGCCGATACTCGTGTCGAAAAGGTGACTGATGTATTGACCGAAGGTCAAATCGTCAAAGTTAAATTAATGGCAATTGACGAACGTGGCCGCCTCAGCCTCAGCTTAAAAGCCGCAAAATAAATCCTTGATTTATCAATAACACCGTCACGAAAGTGGCGGTGTTATTATTTGTAATATCGGATTTGTCAAAGCCATTTTTACATATTATATTTAAAATCAACTCTGTTAATAATGACACGTAATATCGAAATTGACAATTACGTCAAAATATGACATAATGTTTTTAGCGTAAAACAAGAGATTTACGACGCACATCAAATAATCACAAAGAATTCATTAATATTCCAGATCACTTCTAGTTATTGTTTTAAAAAAACAAGCGGTCAATTTGAACGCTTTTTATATAAATGGCGATAGTCAACTTACAAACAAGATAAAGGAGCGTAAAATATGGATATTAACGAATTTGCATACGAATTTGGTTTTAGCCTGAGAAACGACGTTAATGATGATAGATTTGAATTAATCGTCAGTGTTGGGATGGCGGCTAGCTTGGCAATTATGGTGTCAGATGGTTGTATTTCGCCAGTTGGTGAATATGACGACATCGCTATAAAAGGCGAGTGGTCGTTAGAAGACTATTCTACAATCGCTATCTTTAAACCATCACTTGACGGCCAAAAGACGCTTAGAATTCGTCGCCACCTTGAATCATGCGAAATTGGCACAAATGTTATATATGGCATGATGGGACTTTCGCCTAATGGTCGGATAACCGAATTAACCGTGAGTTGATCGACCGCTTATTTACTGGCGATTGATTTGCCTTACCTGCTTGGAGTTCCCCAAGTAAAAAATGAACCGCGAATACACCGGTATTCACAGACTCTGCGTTAAGGGTCTTTTTTCTTTTTCAAAGGTGTTGTTTTTAATGATTTAAGTACATATTATTGACAAATCATAATGTTTATGCTAGTATAAAAATATAATAAATCAAAAACAAAAAAGGTAAAAACTATGTTTAGTCCTGAATCTAACACGTTAAGCGAGAATAAAAACAACTTAAGTGAATCTGCGTACTCTGAACAATCTGTCAAGAAGTTAGAAGAGCAAGCGTATGGATATGCGGCTGCCATATTTGAACTTGATAAGAAACTAGAATTATCAACTGACGAATCAGAGAAACAAGCAATTACTGAAAGGCGAAGTCAATATATGAGCGCTTTCGAATCTATAGCAAACGATATTGATGTAATTGAATCTGAGCTAAAAGGCAACGAGTTTATTAATGAGCCAGTAAAAGAAATTGATCCGAGTGCTCCTATAGAACAAAATATTCAGTCCGGTAGTGAAAAGATTTACATAGATAATAACGGCTTAATGACTAGGGGTACGGCAGATTCTATCCGTGATATTGCTGGCACCAATAATGCCGCATCGTTCGGTAGAGCATCTTAAACTAGTATATATAGGATAATATTAACGTCTGTCGATATATCAAATCGACAGACGTTTTTATATATGCTTGATTTTCTGATAAAAAATGTTATAATAAAAATCTAATCTAGAAATAAGAGAGGTGGCTTTTATGAATCTGGATGACAATGCTTTTTTTTGGGCAGAAGAAGAGCAAGAGAAAACCGGTCTAAAGCTGGAAGAGACTAAAATGGTTAATCTTGGGGATTTTTACATCAGGGATGATCAACATACCGCTCTGTTTCATAAAACAGGAACAGACTGCGCACTTTTGCGTATTCGTAGGTATACTGATGGACTTTTGGTCTATCGGCTAATTGTTGATTACAACCATATGTTCGAAAAATCACCCGAAATTATTGGAATGTTGATCAGAACCGGACATTATGTGTATCAAAAAGCCACCAAAGGTGCGAATTCAAAGATTGTTGAACTCAACTTTCTCAGGTAGCACCACAAGCGAGACAATTGTCTCGCTTTTTTCATGTCAATTTATCCTGCAAAGAACGTATAATAATAGACAATGAATGACATACACGGCAAACAAGACGCGATTGATTCTCTATATAAAGAGATTGTTAATCGTCAGGTGTGTCCTGAATTATCGTCGCAGGCGAAAAGTTTAGTAATGGGCGATGGGAATTTGAATGCTGACATTGTTTTTATTGGCGAAGCTCCAGGCAAGAAAGAAGATGAGACGGGAATTCCTTTTGTGGGGGCGGCTGGGAAGTTTCTAAACGACATGTTGGCGGCAGCCGATATGGATCGCAGCGACGTTTATATTACGAATATCGTAAAGTATCGACCACCAGATAACCGTGATCCAAAGCCGGAAGAAAAAGCCGCATTCTTGCCATATCTAATTCGACAACTCGAAATTATCAATCCAAAAGTTGTGATAACCCTAGGTCGTCATAGCATGGAATATTTTTTGCCCGACGCAAAAATAAGTGACGTACACGGCCAACCTGAAATAGCCACATTAGGTGGTCACGAAATTATCGTAATTCCTTTATATCATCCCGCCGCCGCTCTGTATAATGGGGGATTGCGCCAGACATTAATTGATGATTTTTGTTCCGTTCCAGATATTATAAGGGCGATTGATAAATAAATATTTAGATAAATTTGATTCATATTTTTAGTTTTTTATGAGTTATAGGATGGCAAGTAATTAAAGATTATTGCATCTATCTATCTATCTATCTATCTATCTATCTATCTATCTATCTATCTATCTATC
>CAZNQY010000005.1:0-33600 GCA_964575635.1 uncultured Saccharimonas sp. (SeqCode)
CAGATACAGAGTTTTGCATTATTGCATTATTAATAATTTTTTTATTTTTTTCTTCTAAATAATCTATGACAGATAGTATGTCTTGTTTAGATGGCGATGGATCCTTCTTTACTTTATCTGTAAGCAATAACATTCTTAATGTGCTTGTATCTGAAGAGTCTCTTATTCCAGATTTTTCCTTAAACTGAGTCATACGACTCATCTCACCAAAATAAGTAAAACAATCAAGAATCCAGGTAAGTTCACTGTGTGCTGGAATATAGCTCTGGCGATAAATATAAGTGTCAGAGTTATTGATATCAAGTCCTGCCGCAATAAAATACTTCAGATTATTCAAGCTGTTTCGATATAGGTTTTCGTGATCGATTGGTGTCGTAAAGCTATGTAGGTCAGGCACAAACATATTGATTTGATATTCACCCGCGAACTTGCGCTGCATATCAACCATCGGCATTATGGCACCTAGGAAATTAGCTAGAGTTGGCTCTTCGTTGGATCGGATTCCAGTTAGAATTACTTGTTTTGTCATATTGTCCTTATTATATCATTTTAATTAATCAAAAAACCGTCTGGTTGTGACGGCCTAATTGATGCTATTAATCACTTAATTCAAAGCACGAAATAAACCATCACGTTCATCCGCGCTTTGCCATGATTGAATGTGTGATTTATTTGCCATTACTGATATTATAACATATTTATCTGTATTGACGACCATTTATATGATAAAATTGAATTATTCGATATTAAATAATATCAAAGTAATTTTATAAAGTCAGATTATTACAGTGCATGTCGCGCTGAGTATTATTGGACGTCCCATAATTTGATTATGCGAAAGGAGATTTTGTATGATTAATAAATTATTCAAGTCCAAGGTAAAACTTACAGACCATGAGTTGGATGTTAAAATACGAAATTCTATGATTCGTATTTCTATCTTTGCGGTTTTGATGATCTTGTGCGTTATTCGTATAGTCGCTGACCTAGAATCAAAACAAACCGTCAGTCTCTTTTTTGTTTGTATGATCCTAATAGCGATGGAAATCATTTTTGGAACGAATTATTTCAAACGAGTCGAGATTATCGATCACCAAGAATAGCTCAATGATTATCGATCAGGGCGTGAGCACTTCTCCGCCCTGACCGACATGCACTATTTGTAATATTCTGATTTTAATTAAACGATAATCCTAGATAAACGGGTATTATTTTATAATGAATACATATCGCCAACACTTTGTATATGAATAATGCTAATGCTATAATTAAGCCAAACATAGACAAACGTCAGAAAGCTAATTTAAATATGCGTTTCAGTCAAAAATACAAACCTGTTAATTATCGTGGTTTCACTATTGTCGAGCTACTAGTTGTAATTGTCGTAATCGGCATCTTGGCTGCAATTACAATTGTTTCGTATTCTGGAATTACAACTAGGGCTAATATTGCCGCCATTGAAGCAGATTTGAGTAGTAATAGTAAAATTCTTAAAATGTATAGTGCCGAATATGGCGTCTATCCAAGTTCACTAGATGAGAATAATTGTCCAGTTTTGCCAGTTGCAGTTACGAAATATTGTCTGAAGATCGGCACAGGATCGACATTTACTTATTCTGGGTCTGGGATTAATTATTCATTATCTATCGCAAAAAATGGTTTGGCATATTATACGACTAGTAATAAAGCAACGTCAGTGGTAACTCCACCAACCTTGACTAATAATACAGCCGCGTCGATTACTGCCAGCTCGGCTATCATTGGCGGAACAGTGTTTGGAAATGGCGGCGCTAACGTAACTAATTATGGTGTTTGTTATGGTCTTACGGCTAATCCAACGAATTGTGTCGATATTGAGCAGGGTGCTTTGACTGCAATGAGCCCTGCGACAGTAGCAGCTACAAATGCTGGTAAGAAGGTTATAATTACAGCAGATGGCATGAATGCCTATACTGCTACGAATAACGGCAAGCTTGAAATGTTTCGGCGCAATACTGCAAATAGTCAATTGATTGCGCTTACTCCATCAACAATAGCCAGTGGCGACTTCGCTGGTCGAGATATAATTTCCTCCCCTGATGGCAAATTTATTTACGCTATTTCAACTAATGTGAGCAGTGCGGTTAAGATTTATATGTATAACAGAGACACTACAACCGGTTTACTTAATGCACTAACGCCAGGTTTTATTGATGTCTGGTCTGGCGGCGTTACAACAAAAATGATAATATCCCCTGATGGCAAATTTGTTTATGTTTATCATGATAGTAAAATATATATCTATTCCAGAGATTCATCAACGGGCTTGTTAGCTTTAGCTGGAAGTGTTTTCGCAGCTAGTCCCCACGGAGAATTTGCGATTTCTCCAGATGGTTTACATCTATATACGCTAAGTGTAGACGGTTCAAATAATGGACAGGTACTTCTATATAATAGAGACCCCGCTACCGGTTTAATCACGTACTCTGCACTTTCATTTATTGGAAATAGTATTAATCCAAGCAATATTGCGATTACGCCTGACGGAAAATTTGTTTATGTTAGCTGTCCTTCAATCAGACAGTACTCACGCAATCCATCAAACGGTCAGCTGACTATACTTTCACCCGCTACCGCTACATCTGGAAGTACGACATCTGGACTAGAGATATCGATCGATGGAAAGACATTGTATACTTCCGAAACTGGGCAAATCGGAATGTATTCTATAAATAAATCGAATGGACAACTGTCAGCCATGGGCACTCAATACGTTGCTGCGTCTGGAGTTCGGGAAATTACAGTTACGCCAGATAATAATGGATTGTATTCTGCCAACAGTACGAATTCAATTGGAATGTACAATCGTTCTTCTGGCGCATCCGAAGGTGATGTATTTACTAAATCTATCACTGGACTAACAACTGGTACGACTTATTATTACCGCACCTTTTCAACCAATTCTGCGGGCACTAGTTACTCGGCGGATAGCACGTTTACTACATTATAATATAGTAAGGATAATCTATATAAAGGTATGTCAAATGACAAAAAATAATATAATAATTCAACGTTCTTATAAAAATAAACATTTCAATGGTTTTACTATTGTCGAGCTACTAGTCGTGATTGTCGTTATTGGCATATTGGCTGCGATTACGATTGTTTCTTATTCTGGGATAAGTCGTCGGGCTAATATTGCGTCGCTCGAATCTGATTTGAGTAGTAATAGTAAACTACTCAAAATGTATTATGCCGAGTATGGTTTTTATCCAACGTCCATCGACGGTAGTAATTGCCCGACTGCGCCAACTGTTAATACGAATTATTGTCTGCGGCCAAGTAAGGATACGACATTAACCTATATTAGTGACGGGTCGACGTTTAAATTGATAGAGAAAAAAAGCGGAATATCATACTACATTACAAACGATTCCCAGATAACCGCCGTTACTGTCCCAGTGGTTGCAAATAATACCGCAACTTCATTATTGACTACGTCAGCCGTGATCGGCGCTTCGGTAATCGCCGATGGAGGCTCTGCTATTACGTCCTATGGTGTTTGTTATGGACTAACAGTCGATCCTACGAATTGTAGTGAAATTGAAGTAGGTTCTTTGACCGCAAAGAGTCCAGCGACGATGGCGACACCATATGCACAAAAAAAGATTGTCAGCTCACCCGACGGCTTATATGTGTACTCGTTAGCGTCATCTGATGCAGATCTTAGAATGTATAGTAGAGATCCGATAACTAATACGTTAACCATATTAACACCAGCAACAATTGCAACGGGAAATATGCTTGGGAAAGATCTCGTAACTTCGCCAGATGGTAAATTTATGTATGCTATATCTACGAATTCAAGCAGTTCAGTCGAAATTTATATGTTTAGTAGAAATGCTACAAATGGACTCTTAGCAGCACTTTCTCCTGCAAGCCAGTTTGTATGGTCTGGTGGTGGTGGCACTACTGAAATGGCAATCTCTCCTGACGGTAAAAATATATACGTTTGTCATGACGGCTATCTCTACACCTATACAGTAAATATATCCACTGGTCTATTGACTCAGCTAGGTAGCAGAGCTAATTTAACGTTGTCTCGCGAAATTGCAATCTCTCCTGATGGACTGTATGCCTACATAGCCGTTGTTGATGCATCAAATGAAGGTATTATTAAATCATTCACCAGAAACACTACAACTGGCGCCTTAACTTTTTCGTCAAATATGTTGCTTGGTAATAATGTAATGCCTGATAGTATAGCAATCTCTGGTGATGGAAATTACTTATACGCGAACATACCTGCGGCTAATATAATTCGGCAATTTTCAAGGAATAAGACAAACGGTCAGCTTACTGCGTTAACACCCGTGTCAGTATCGGCAACGTCAACAACTGGTTTAGAAATTTCCGCTGACGATAAAAATTTATATGCAGCTGGAGGAAATGTTAAAATGTTTAAGAGAGATGTAGTTTCGGGTCTTCTTAGCGCACTAAACCCACCGACGGCTAGTTTGGGTGGCGCTGAAGACGTATATTTATCGCCAGATGATAAAGCGATATATGCCGTAAGTAGCTCTAGTATAATCGGCCTTTTCAATCGTTCAACTGAAGCAACTGAAGGATCAACTTTTTCAAAAAGAATTACTGGATTAACTTCGGGTACAACCTATTACTACAGGGGTTATGCAACTAACTCAGCAGGCACTGGCTATTCAACAAGCAGTACATTCACAACGCCGTAATATTCAAATATTCGCATACCGATACGGATATAGATCATCGATGCATCCTTGACAAATCATAAGGTTTATGCTAATATGTAAGTAATAGCTATTTTATAAATAACTATGAATATTTACAAATCGGATTATTACAGTGCATGTCGCGCTGTCACCTAGGGCACCTGAACTCTAACGAGCAGGCAACAGATAGGCTTACAAGGAGAAAAATATGTCTAAGAATATATTTACATCTCTGTCGATCATCGCTTTATCAGTAAATTCGATTGTAGTTGCAATGATTTATTTCGTTATGCCGCTATTGAATCATCCAATCCCCGACTATCTAACGCCAAATGGCGTTCTAGCAGGGCTTGTTGTGAACTTGATTCTTGTTTTTGCATCACTCGCTACTTTGCGAGCGACTACTAGAATTAAGGAAAAGCCACTTGAAATGTCGGCGGCGGTACAAGTATTTATTTTCATCTCTATCGCCATTGTATCTATGGTGGCGTTTTGCTCCATACAGGCATCTGCTTCGTTTTTAATGACACAAGGCATTAGTGCCGCGTCATGCGAATGGGCTGCGGCCTCAATAGCGACTTATGTGTCTATCGAGGCCGCAAGTAGCGTTCTGTATAAGAATGTAACTTGCAGTTAGTGATTTAAGAAATGTCGCCAGGGTTGATGATTAGATTCATCCCCTGGCCGACATGCACTTTTGTAATAATCTGATTTATATATAAACAAAAACCCCGGATAACCGGGGATTTTTTGTTGCAGTAATCTTGCGATTAGCGCTTTGAGAATTGTTCGCGCTTACGAGCTGATCGTAAACCGTACTTCTTGCGTTCTTTTTCGCGAGAATCACGTTTAAGGAATTCTGCTTTTTTAAGAACTGTACGAAGATCTGCGAAACCAACAGTTAGAGCTTTAGCGATAGCCAATTTGATTGCATCAACTTGACCAGCAGCGCCGCCGCCTTTTACTAGAATAGTTACGTCAAAATCTTTTTGCTTGCTTACAAGAGCTAGTGGATCAGTAATTTCCGCCATGTGAGTTTTGTTACCATTAAGGTACTCTGCAGCAGGTTTGTTATTGATCGTGATGTTGCCTTTACCAGGTAGAAGACGAGCAGTTGCAGATGCGCTCTTGCGACGTCCAAGACCGTAAAGGTACTTAGCTTTAGTTTCAGCCATGATTATTTAACCTCAACTTTCTCTGGGGTTTGAGCAGTGTGAGTGTGTGTATCGCCAACAAAGACGCGTAGACGCTTCATGCGTTCAGCCGCAAGTTTGTTCTTTGGTAACATACCTTTTACTGCATCTTCAATAATTCGTTCTGGAGACTTCTTGCGAAGAGCGCCAAGATTAGCTTCACGTAGTCCACCTGGGTAACCAGAGTGATTGTAATACATCTTGTCTACTTCTTTTTCACCAGTTACAACTAGCTTGCCAGCATTGATAACTACAACGTAGTCACCATTGTCAACGTGAGCAGTGTAAGTAGGCTTGTATTTACCGATTAGGTGCTTTGCAATTGAAGTTGCAACACGTCCAAGGGTATTTTCTGAAGCATCAATTAGAATCCATCGGCGGCTAATCTCTGCAGGTTTCTGATTGTAGGTTTTAGTGTTAATAGCCATTATGCTTTAACCTCCGCTTTTGCTACTTCTTTGATTTCATCAACGAAAGCGATTGTAGCCATTTGAGTACCGTCACCAACACGTAGGCGGGTACGTTCAACACGAACGTGACCGCTGTTACGCATTGTTAATTGTGGGGCGATAACATCAACTAGGCGGAAAGCTGCTTCTTGGGTACTTAGGCCAGCGATAACGCGGCGGCGGTTAGCAAGATCACCTTTTTTAGCTTTAGTGATAAGTTTTTCGATATAGCGTACCATTTCTTTAGCTTTTGGATAAGTCGTTTCGATTTTTCCGTGGAGCACTAGACTGGTAGCTAGACCTTTTTTCAAGGCATTGCGTTGATCGCGTTCGCGACCGAACTTGCGTCCTTTAAATCCATGTCTATGCATATTAAATTTCCAATTCTGTCAATTTGTCTTTTACTTCGTCAAGTGCTTTTGAGCCAAAGCCCTTAAGTTCACGGAGATCTTGTTCGCTTAAAGTAACTAGATCATGAACAGTACGAATATCGTTATTAATTAGTGCGTTTGCTGTACGAGCAGAAAGGTTTAACTCTTCGATTGGAGTGTTAAGTTCACTTTCTTCGTTATCTTTGTCGTGACCAAGAGCAGGTGCAGATGCAACAGTTGTTGAACCAGCAAGAGCTGTGTATTGGTTGACAAGGATAGCAGACGCTTGTTCGAAGGCATCTCGTGGAGAGATAGAACCGTCAGTTTCAACTGTCAAAGTTAGCTTATCAAGGTTAGTCTCTTGACCAACACGAGTTCCGTCAACCTTGTATCGAACGCGGATTACTGGGCTAAAGATAGCATCAACTGCAATCATATCGCTGTGGATACGAGCTGCACTTGAATCTTCGATAGTTTGGTAACCACGACCTGATTCAACAACGATGTCCATGATGAAATTCATCTTGGCATCATCGATGTTACAGATGATTTGTTCTGGGTTTACAACTTCTACGTCAGCAGTAGTTTTGATGTCAGCAGCAGTAACTGCGCCAGCACCTTTCTTTTCAATTCGTAATTCTACTGGTTGATCAGAAAAAGAACGCAAACGGATGTTTTTGATGTTAAGCATGATATCAACGACATCTTCTTTAACACCAGCAACAGTTGTAAATTCGTGGCTTGCACCGTCAATACGGAAAGCTACGATCGCTGCACCTTCGATACTCGAAAGAAGAACGCGACGTAGGCTGTTACCTAGAGTATTACCATAGCCGAAGTGTAGGGGCGCAATTTCAAACGTTGCACTTGTAGTGCTGTGTTCATCAATACTTGCTAGTGCTGGATTGTGAATAACTTTTGTTATCATAGTTTGGCTCCTTATCCTTAACGTGAATAATATTCGACGATTAGCTGTTCTTTGATATCTGCTTCGGCTTCAGCACGTTGTGGCAGGCCGGTTACGGTGATTTTTAGGTTCTTTGTATCACTCTTGATCCATGAAAGTGGCGCTTGTTCAACATTGCCAAGTACTTCGTTGATGTTCAAGAAGTAAGCTGACTTTGTGCTTTTTTCGCGTACAACGATTTCATCACCAACTTTTACGCGGATTGATGGAATATTGACACGACGGCCATTTAGAGTGAAGTGACCGTGACCAACTAGTTGTCTAGCAGCACGTCGGCTAGTCGCAAGACCAGCACGGTAAACTACGTTATCAAGACGTCGTTCTAGGAATTGTAGTAACAATTCACCAGGAAGGATTCCTTGACCGCTTGTGCGAGTAGCTTCGTTCATCAATTTTGCAAATTGTTTTTCCAAAAGACCATATACGCGGCGAGTTTTTTGCTTTTCGCGTAATTGAGTCAAGTAAAGGCTTTGCTTACCTTGGTGGCTACCGCCGTGTTGACCAGGAATACCGGTCTTTTTGGCCATAACTTTGATCGCTTTAGGGTGAAGTGCATATCCCTCGCGGCGACTTTGCTTAACAATAGGAGAAGTATCTCGTGCCATTGCTTATGCCCTTCTCTCTTTACGTGGGCGAACACCACCGTGTGGTACGCCTGTTACATCTTTAATACTATCAACAGTAATTTCGAATGCACCCATCGCACGGATAGCTGCATCACGTCCAAGTCCAACACCTTTTACAAAGACGTCGACTGACTTGACACCAAAATTAGTTTTTGCAATTTCGGCTACTTTTTCTGCAGCAATTTGTGATGCATATGCAGTACCTTTTTTGCTTCCACGAAAACCACAAGCACCTGCGCTTGATGCCGCTAATGCGCCACCAGCTTTATCGGTAAGTGTGATAATAGTGTTGTTAAATGTCGCTTGAATGTGCAACTGACCAGCTGGAACTGATCGGCGTTGCTTCTTTCGATTTGTTGTCTTAGTTGCTTCTGCCATAATCTAATTCCTTTCCTAAGTCTTTGATGCAGCTTTCTTTTGAGTACCACCAACTGGAACGCCTTTACCCTTACGAGTTCTAGCGTTAGTTCGTGTTCGCTGACCACGTACTGGCAAACCATTTTTGTGGCGAAGACCACGGTAGCTAGTGATATCCTTAAGTCGTTTAATATTGTTTGTTACCTGACGCTGCAAGTCACCTTCTACGGTGTAATCAGTATCGATCACCTCTCGTATACGTTGCTCCTCAGCCTCGGTGAGATCTTTCACCCGAGTGGTCGGCTCTACTTTAGCCGCCGCAAGGATGGTCGATGCAAATTTTGGACCGATGCCGTAAATATACGTCAATGCGATCTGAACTTGCTTTTCTGATGGGATTGTAATCCCAGCAATTCGAGCCATGCTTAACCCTGCCTTTGCTTATTTTTAGGTTTTTTCTTGTTGATGATACGTAGAACACCCTTACGGCGTACTAGTTGATCATCAGGACTGATTTTTTTGACACTTGCACGAACTTTCATCAGTGACAAAACTCCTGTTACCTTTAATGTTATTAATCTTTAAGACGGAATGTGATTCTGCCCTTACTTAGATCGTAAGGGGTTAACTCGACTTCCACCTTATCGCCTGGAACAAGACGGATATAATGCTTGCGCATCTTACCTGAAATGTGTGCGATTATACTATGGCCATTCTCGAGTTCGACTTTGAATTGAGTATTAGGCAGTGCTTCCACTACCTTTCCTTGCAATTTAATTACTTCCTTTTGACTAGCCATAAGTTACAGTACCCGATTATACACCAAAACTGCATCACAGTAAAGAGAAAAATTAGATAATCCACGGCGAAGCCGTATGTTATATTTGATTTAATTTAATTATATACCACGACCGCAATAAGTCAATAAAAAAGCACTCTATATTAGAGTGCTTAGTTGTTCATTCCAGATGACGTATCCAATTGAACTTTAATGTAGTTCATGTACGTCAACCGACCGTCGGCATCAACCGTTACGCGTTTTGTGAGCTGCTGGTGGCAATTCATGAGCGAGAGCTCACTTGGAGTCTCTTCAAGCTCCTTGAGCGCCAGAACAGTCTTTAGATACAAAACATGGCCCTTTGATACTGGGTGATAAAAACCTATATCCTCAAGGCGCCTAAGCGCTCTGGTTATATAGGCTCTGGCAGCCCTGGACCGTAGGTCAAAACCCATTTCGATGATGGATTCTTGTTGAGAATCAAGAAATAGACATGCTCGACCAATATCACCCGAATACAACCTCAAATGCTTTTCGATCTTGCCTTTTTCTTTTTTTCGGACCAAATTTTTAATCAGTCTCAGACCAACTAATTGATATGATTTCAATACATCCACCCCGTCTCTTGTATTTGTTGACTATACCAATTCCTTATATTGTACCATAGATAGCATTATTTGTCAAAGTACTAAAAAGTAGCAGAACTATTACAAGGTAAGTAAAAAGCGCTCAAAAGAGCGCTTAATTATCTTCGTAGCGTTTTTCATACGAAAAATTACCGTTATTATCAACGATAATCCTGCGCGACAAGATGTCATTACAATCTCGTAATGCCTTTTCTTTTGATGGCTGATCGAGTGAGTGTATTGCATCGAGAACTCTTTGATACATGACGTATTCCCCAGCACCTTTTTTGTGATATCCAAGTTTTCGTAAATACCCAAGTGCATTAAAAAGACGCATACGACATATCTCTACTTTTTGCGCCAGCTCGCTACTTCCATCAGGTGAAATATATCTGTCTATCATCGACGTGACAATAACGATTTCGTTAGTGTACAAAGTCAAGATATACATCATTCTTTCCTGTTTTCTGGTTTTTAAATAGCGAAAAACTGATTCTAGCCTAACTAATAAATGTACTGCCAAAACATCACCACCCGTTGTGTTTTATGGTGAATCCGACTGAGTATATTGTTTCATAAAGTAATATGTTTGTCAAAAAGATATTAAAAAGACCAGTAGATAACTACCGGCCTGTTTAATTACTAGGTCGTCTTATTTGTAGTCGTCGTAAGTAACCATCAAGGCCCGTGAATTGATTTGGCGGAGTGATTCTAGGGCAACCGACACGATGATTAACAAACCTGTTCCACCGATTGATAAGTTACTGTTGGATATACCCGCGAAGCGATATAGTAAGTAGTCTGCGGCAAATGGCAATACAGCAATTAAACCAAGTGCTACTGATCCGAATAATGTTAGACGATTTACAGTGCGAGTTAGGTATTTTTCGGTTTGGATGCCAGGACGAACACCTTCGATAAAACCACCTTGTTTCTGTAGGTTTTCTGCAATTTCGTTTGAGTTAAAGACTATTCCCGTATAGAAGTACGTGAATGCAATAACTAGGATGAAATAAAGTGCTGGATAAATAAAGGCTTGTGCGGATGCGCCAGTAAAGGTACCTTGTGACGGTGCTTGGAACCAGTTGATTAGATTATTAGCTAGATCCATATAACTTGCGTTGTTAGTTGCTTTTAGGATTTGACCAACGAATGCAGGCAACGACAAGAATGCAACGGCAAAGATAATTGGAATAACGTTAGCAGCAATTAGCTTCATCGGAAGGATGCTTTTGACGCCGCCGTAAGTACTATTACCATGCACGCGCTTGGCGTAGTTGATTGTGATAATTCGCTGTGCTTCGTTAATTTTCACCAGAATATACAAGATAATAATCGAAGCCAGAGCCATTGCAATTAATGCATAGAATGTCGGTGGATTTACTGGAATCGTGAACCAGTTAAATACGTTCAAAGTCCCCTTCGTTGTATCCATTAGTGACGTTCCAAGTGTTGCAAGTGTCGTTGGAAGTTGAGAAATAATACCAGCAAAGATAATCAAGCTAATGCCATTGCCTACTCCTTGTTCGGTGATTAACTCACCAAGCCACATTAACACCATTGATCCTGCGGTCATCGCAGTCACGGCAACAATCCAACTGATCATTGATGTATCAGCAATTACAGTAGTATTACCAGCAAGTACGGTTTGACGAAGGATGTAAATAAAGGCAATAGATTGTACGATTGCAAGGGGCAATGTAATGATACGAGTCCACTGATTGATCTTGCGGCGACCTGATTCGCCGTCTTTGTGTAATTCCTCGAGCTTTGGAATGGCCTTTGTCATCAACTGAGAAATAATTGATGCTGTAATGAATGGACTTAAACCAACCAGAACAACTGAGAAACTAGTTAATGCACCACCAGAAAGTAGGTTCAAGAATCCACCAAAACTAGAACTGCCGATAACGCCATTTACAACTTCTTTTAGTTGAGTTGGCTCAGCAAGTGGCACTGGAACGTGCGCTAAAAATCGAAAGACGGCAATAATACCCAAAAGTGCCAAAACGCGCCTTAGCATATCGCGGTTTTTCAAAGATTTAAAGATTGTTTTCCAGTTCATTATTTATATACCCTCATTTAGATTTTTCAAGCAAGGTGCAGTATTGCTACCGGCCAGGACACCGACACGCGATGTCCTGAAAGATGCAACGTCTGAATTATTTAGTTTCTTCAACTACAGCGTTGGTTTTTGTGCTCATCTTTAATGGTACAGCAGTTTTGACAAAAGTTCCACCGTTTTTAACGATAGCTTCTTTTACAGCCTTGCTTGCGCCAGATACGTGTAAATTAACTTTTGCAGTTAATTCGCCACGAGCGATAACTTTAGTTACCGCATACTGAGATGCAATATAACCTTCGTTGAATAATACATAGTTATCAACTGTTTTGCCGTCAAATGCGTTCAAGTGATCCATATAGACAACTTGTGCAGGCGCTTTTAGTGACTTGAAGCCACTTGCCTTTGGTACTCGGCGAACGAGTGAACCAGAACCACCCACGAATGTAGGACGCATTGCACGGTGACCAGTACGAGCTTTTTGACCCTTTGTACCACGGCCGGCAGTTTTACCTTGACCAGCAGAGATACCACGGCCCATTCGCTTGATGCCCTTGTTAGCAACAACTTGAAGTTCATGATACTTTGTCATTATTTTGTCTCCGTTACAACTGCAGTTTTAGCAGCAGCTTTTTTAACTGGTGAGTTAACCCACTTGCTGCGTGGAACTAGGCTGCGAAGAGCTTCGATCGTTGCGTAAGCGATGTTAACTTTGTTTGTAGAACCAAGTGATTTAGTAATAGTATTTGAAATACCAGTTACACCAAGGATTGTACGAACAACACCACCAGCGATAATACCAGTACCAGGAGATGCTGGTTTGATTAGTACGTGAGCACCAGTCAAGCGAGCTTCTGCTTCATGCGGGATTGTATCACCGTTAATAGCGATTACGATCATGTGCTTTTTTGCAACTTCAGTTGCTTTTGCAACAGCAGTTTGAACGTCAGCGCCTTTTGCGACACCAACACCAACTTTTGTTTTGTGGTCACCTACTACTACAAGTGCCTTGAAACGGAAGCGGCGTCCACCTTTGACAACGCGTGATACGCGGTCAATGTTGATAACGATCTCTTCGAATTGTTTTGGCTCTTGTGGAGCTTGATCGCGACTTTGTCGGTTGTTACCGCGTGGTGCGCGTGATGATTGAGTTTTTGCATTAGTTTCAGCCATGATTAGAACTCCAAACCTTCTTTGCGTGCAGCATCAGCGAAAGCACTGAGGCGACCAGCATATTTACGGCCGTTTCGATCGAACACAACTGCGTTGATCTTTGCCTTTTTAGCTTTTTTAGCGATATCTGCACCCATGATAGCAGCTTGTTCAGTCATATTACCAGTTTGCTTAGTACCAACAGTTGTGCAAGAAACGATAGTAGCTTGCTTTGTATCATCAATGATTTGAGCACTGATGTGTTGATTGCTAATAAATACTGAAAGACGTGGTCGGTCAGCAGTACCAGAAACCTTAGCACGAACTCGGTTCTTGCGTAGGTTTAGGTTCATTAACTTTTTAGCTAAGTTATTCATACTACTTACCAGCCTTTCCAGCCTTGCGGCGTAATACTTCATCAGCATACTTAATACCTTTACCTTTGTATGGCTCAGGCTTCTTTAGTTCACGAATTTCAGCTGCAACTTGGCCAACCATTTGTTTGTCAGCGCCGCTTACAGTGATGTTCATTTTTTCAACTGTTAGTGTAATACCGTCTTTTGCAACGTATTTAACAGGGTGTGAAAAGCCTAGAGACATTTCGATCTCTTTGCCACCACCGTTAACACGGAAACCGACACCATTAACTTCAAGTTTCTTTTCGTAACCTTGCGTAACACCGATTACAGCGTTATTCAAAAGGGCACGTTGTAGACCGTGTTGTGCTTTTGCAATTCGCTCGTCATCCTTGCGGACAACGATTATTTCGCCTTCAACGACAGACACAGTTACATCACTCAAGTGCGGAACAGTAAGCGTGCCTTTAGGGCCTGCTACTGTTACGACACTAGAGTCAACCGTGATTGTCACGCCGGCTGGGATACCAATTGGTAGTTTTCCGATTCGACTCATTTTATTCTCCTTTTAATAGACCTTTAGTAGTAACTCACCACCAAGACGATTCTTGATAGCTTCGCTGCCTGACATTACACCCTTAGATGTACTGACAAGTACCATTCCGCGACCGTTCTTGATCTTTGGAATTTCGTCGGCAGCCACGTAAACGCGTCGGCCTGGCTTTGAAACACGAGTTATTTCTGTAATATTGGTGTTTGCACCAAGGTCGTTAATTGTAACAACCATGATATCGCGAGGCTTAGCAGCTTCTACCTTTACATCTGTAAGGTAATGAGCTTTCTTTAGCTCTTTTGCGATTGTGATTTTTAGCTTGCTTGCTGGCAAACGGACTTCGTTCTTACCAACCATACTAGCGTTACGGATGCGAGTTAGTAGGTCAGCGATTGGATCTGTTGATTGTAGTGACATAAATTAATCCTTTCCTACCAACTACTCTTTGTTATACCAGGGATTTCGCCCTTTGATGCTTTTTCGCGGAAGTTAATGCGGCTTAGACCGAAACGGCGCATATAACCACGTGGACGACCGTGAAGTACGTCGCGGTTCTTCCAACGAGTTGGAGAACTGTTGCGTGGTAGTGCTGCTAGACCTTCTTGGTCACCAAGCTCTTTAAGTTCTGCACGCTTTGCAGCATATTTTAGGATCATAGCTTTGCGTTTTTCATCGCGAGCTACAGCTGAAGTTTTTGCCATTAGCGTTTTTCTCCTTGCTTTTCAAATGGAACACCAAATTTTTCAAGTAGGGCGCGGCTGTGTTCAGCTTTACCACCTGAAATAACAAAGGTGATCTGTAAACCGTGTGCGGTTTGTGTTTCTTCAAATGTTAATTCTGGGAAAATTGACTGTTCAGTGATACCTAGGTTATAGTTACCAGATTTGTCAAAAGCCTTTGCGCTAACACCGTGGAAGTCACGAACGCGCGGTAGAGAGATATTCACTAGACGATCTAGGAATTCATACATCATCTTGTCGCGAAGAGTAACACTTAGACCGATGCGGTTCAAACCAGCACGGATCTTGAATGTTGCAATTGACTTCTTTGCCATACGATCAACTGGGTATTGGCCAGTGATCTTTGTGATAGTATTACGAACTACTTCGTAGTGCTTTTTGTCATCTTTATTCTTACCAGTTCCTACGCTTACTACAATTTTTTGTAGTTTTGGAACTTGGTGAATATTGTCCAAGTTCAATTCGGTTTGAAGTTCCTTTGCAAACGTTTCGTTATACAAGGCTTTCAAACGAGGAGCAGCTGGTAGCTGTACGGTTGTTTTAACCATTACTTAATCTCCTTATTTTTTAATTGACGAGCAACGCGAACAGTTTTACCTTCTGCGTTCTTTGTCAAACCTACACGGCTAGTTGCATTAGATTTTTCATCAACAACTAGGGCTACTTTATGTAGTGAAGTTGCAACGTGAATATCTTTTTTGCCACCACGTGGGTTTTGTTGGCTTGGTTTGATTGTGCGGTGTTTAACGCCGACACCTTCAACTAGCACTGATTGCTCTTTGGTAAGAACTTTTACGATCTTGCCAGTAACACCTTTGTTAGCACCACTAATGATCTTTACTAAGTCACCTTTTACGATGCGCTTGATAGTTGCCATATTATAGTACCTCCGGTGCTAAGCTGATAACTTTTGCGTAACCAAGGTCACGTAACTCACGAGGTACTGGTCCAAAGACACGAGTTCCACGCATAGTTTTGTCATCGTTAATAATCACAGCTGCGTTATCGTCAAATACGATAGTTGAGCCATCTTTGCGTCGAATTTGATCGCGAGTACGGACAACAACTGCTTTTACAACTGCTTTTCGCTTAACTACACCAGTCGTAGATGCAGTTTTTACGCTAGCAACAATAATGTCACCAACGCGAGCGTAGCGTCGCTTTGAGCCACCTAGAACTTTGATACAAAGGATTTCCTTTGCGCCAGAGTTGTCAGCAACCTTTAATCTTGTAAAACCTTGAATCATACTAAGCCTCTACCTCAGCTACTTCGTCTTTTAGAGCGATTGAGCCGTGTGAGCGTTCAAGTACGTTAACCAATTTAAAGAATTTTCGCTTTGAAATTGGGCGTGATTCAACGATTTCTACTTTGTCACCCTTGTGGGCTTCGTTGTTTTCATCATGAGCGGCGTATTTGCGGCTAACCTTGTATTGCTTGCCGTAGATAGGATGCGTTTCACGACTAGTAACAGTGACGGTGATAGTTTTATCCGCTACGTCCGACGTAACGATACCTGTCAATGTCTTGGCCATATTATTTAGTCTCCTTTGCTGTCAACTCATCTGCTCGGATTGCAGTGTGTAGACGAGCGATTTCTTTACGTAGTGCAGTGATAGCACGTGGGTTTGTTAATTCACCCAGTTTCAAACCGCGCTTTGCTTCGATCAAATCGTTTTGCTTTGCAAGCAATTCAATTTTCATTTCAGCAACAGTCTTGATAACTTTAGCTTCTTGCTTTGCCATTATGCTTGCTCCCTTATTATAAACTTAGTTTTAACAGGAAGTTTGTGAGATGCAAGACGCATAGCTTCGCGAGCTGTAGCTTCATCAACACCCTTCATTTCAAACATAACTGTGCCAGTCTTAACCTTAGCTACGAAGAACTCAGGGTTACCTTTACCGCTACCCATCTTTACGTCCTGTGGTTTTCGAGTCACAGGAGTGTGAGGGAAGATGCGGATCCAGATTTTACCACCACGAGCAACGTAACGGCTGATTGCTTGACGAGCTGCCTCGATTTGGCGACCAGTAATTCGTTCGTTTTCTAGTGATTGTAGACCGTAGTCACCAAAGGCGATGTAGTGACCGCGAGTTGCGATACCTTCATTCGTGCCCTTGCGTACCTTTCGGTACTTAGTTTTCTTTGGTAATAACATATCTATTTAGCCCTTTCACCTTTGTAGATCCAGACCTTAACACCGATAATTCCAGCTGGAGTTGCAGCACGTGCAATGTGGAAATCAATATCAGCGCGTAGGGTATGTAGTGGCACAGAGCCTTCGATCAACTTTTCGTTACGTGCCATTTCAGCGTTGTTTAATCGCCCTGCCACTTGGATACGGATACCCTTAGCACCTGCAGCCATTGTGTTTTGAGCTGACATTTTGATAGCACGGCGGAAGTTGACGCGGCGTTCAAGTTGACGAGCAATATTCTCGGAAACAAGTTTCGCAGACAATTCTGGACGTTTTACTTCTTCGATGTTAATACGAGCAGGAAGGCTAGCTAATTTTTCAATTTCAGCCTTTAGTTCGGTTACACCAGCGCCGCCTCGGCCGATAACAACACCAGCTTTAGCAGTATGAATTGTAATAGTAATTAGATTTGCAGAGCGTTCAATTTCGATTCGTGAAATTGTTGGACGACTTGCAAAGCGCTTCTCGATCAAATCACGAATACGGATATCTTCAGCAAGCCATTTTGCAAAATCGCGCTTGCCAGCAAACCAACGTGAATCCCAGTTCTTGTGAACCTGGAGACGGAAGCTAATAGGGTTGACTTTTTGGCCCATTACTTGCTCTCCTTTTCTTCAGCAGGTTTAGCTGCTGGCTTTTTCTTTGGCTTTAGATCGCCAGTTACTTCAACCAAGATGTTAGAACTAATCTTTTCAAATGGTAAAGCTCGGCCACGGCTAGCTGGAATGTATCGTTTGATACGAGTTCCAGATGTGACTGATAGTTTTGAAATATGCAAAGTTTTCGCATCAAGACCATGAGTATTGATAGCATTTGCTTTTGCGCTTTCGATTGCTTTTACAACTGGTAGTGCTGCACGCTTTGGAGTGTGAGCAAGGATTACTAGTGCATCAGCAACTGTTCGGTTTCGAACCAAGCTCGCCACAAGAGAAACCTTGCGTGGAGATTGGTTTACGCCTTTGATATATGCACGTACGGTTGTGGATTCAGACATTATTTCTTATCCTTTCCGCCGTGCTTTCGGAACTTACGAGTTGGGCTAAACTCACCGAGTTTGTGACCAACCATGTTTTCTGAAACTAGAACTGGAACGTGTACTTTACCGTTATGAACAGCGATAGTACGACCAACCATGTCTGGGCTAATTGTGCTTGCGCGAGCCCAAGTCTTGATTACAGTCCTGTCGTCTGATCCAAGTGCCGCCACCTTTTTAGCTAGCTTGAAGTCAACGAAAGGTCCTTTTTTTAGTGAACGACTCATATTTACTTCTTCCTCTTCGCATCATGGCGACTCTTTACGATCATCTTGCTTGTGCTCTTGCGAGTACGAGTTCGATATCCAAGTGTTAATTGACCCCATGGAGTAACTGGTGGACGACCAGTACCGTGACGACCACCGTCACCACCACCGTGTGGGTGATCTACAGCGTTCATTACGACACCACGGACTGATGGACGAATGCCTTTACGGCGATTTCGACCAGCTGAACCAATTTTAATATTCTGGTGTTGTACGTTACCAACTACACCGATAGCAGCAGTTGCTTCTAATCGGAATCGGCGAACTTCGCCTGATGGCATACGAACCTGTGCGTATTCACCTTCTTTAGCCATCAACTGAGCAGTAACACCAGCTGAACGTACCATTTGGGCACCTTTACCTGGGTGAAGCTCGATAGCGTAGATTTGTGAACCAACAGGGATTTTTGCAAGCGTAGTGCGGTTTGATGACTCGATTGGAGCATCTTCGCCAC
Source organism: uncultured Saccharimonas sp. (SeqCode) (assembly GCA_964575635.1). Classification (GTDB taxonomy): domain Bacteria; phylum Patescibacteriota; class Saccharimonadia; order Saccharimonadales; family Saccharimonadaceae; genus UBA1547. The sequence goes on from CAZNQY010000005.1 coordinate 18,907, forward strand.
TTACAATTGTCTTGCCTTTTACCATTGAAGTGTCAGCAAGAACGTAGTGATATAGACCATTCTGGTCTTTAACACGAGCGATTCGTGCGCTGCGGTTTGGATCGTATTCGATCTCTTCAATAGTTGCAACTGTTCCAGGTGCAAGTTTGTGGTTTACCAAGCGGTAGTGTCGTTTGACACCGCCACCACGGTGACGCACAGTGATGCGACCAGTGTTGTTACGGCCAGCTTGTTGCTTTTTGTTCTTGATCAAGCTCTTGAGAGGCTTCTTTGTAGTAACCTCGCTCATATCTTGACTTGTCATACCGCGACGAGCTGGAGTAGTTGGGTTATAAAGTTTTATAGCCATTACTTCTTCTCCTTCTTTGTAGCTACTGGAGCTGCGGTTTCAGCTGCAACTTCATCAAAAATCTTGATGCTGTCGCCTTCTGCTAGCAATACGTAAGCTTTCTTTGAATCTTTGCGATTAGTTGTACCTGGCATTGCACGCTTACCACGAGAGAAGCGGATTGCTTTACCAGTTTGAACTAGAGTTTTTACTTTAACAACAGAAACTGCATATTGTTTTTCAACTGCAGCAGCAATTTCTTGCTTGTTTGCACTAACAGGAGCGTCAAATACATAAACATTCTTTTTTGATTGGGCATAAGCCTTTTCAGTTGCGCGTGGGAAGATACTAATATTTTTCATATTATTTAACCTCCTTTGATAGCCAGTTCTTGATTACTTCAACTGCACCAGTCGATAGAACAACGTGGTCAGCATTCAAGATGTGGTATACGCTTAGGTAATTAGCACGAATCAACAAAATGCTTTGAACATTGTTTGTTGCACGTAGTAATTCTGGAGTTTTCTCGTCAACAACCATCAATACCTTGCGGTCGAATTTGTTGTCAACCAAGAATTTAGCAGCTTCGCTTGTTTTGCCTGTAGTCTTGAAATCAAGTACAGAAACCTTGCCAGCTTTGTTTGAAAGTGACAATGCTTGGCGCAAAGCAACTCGCTTGCTAGTAGTCGAGATGGTCTTTGTGTAGTTTTCGTTACCGCGTGGTCCGAATACAACACCACCGCCTCGCCAAATTGGGTTACGGCTTGAACCGAAACGAGCGCGTCCGGTACCCTTTTGCTTCCAAGGTTTTTTACCACCACCGCGAACTTCACCACGCTGTTTTGTGGTTGCGCTTGCAGTGCGTGAGTTTGCTAAGTAACTATCATAAGCTAGTTTTAGTAGTTCATGGTTCTTAACCTCAACGGCAAATACCTCTTCTGGCAAACGTCCGCTGTCCAGCGGATTAACAGCAGTAGATTTAGTAGTCTCAGCCATTACGCTTTCCCTCCGATAATAATCAGACCTTTTTTAGGTCCAGGTACAGCTCCGCGGAGACCAATCAAATTGTGCTCTGCATCAATGTAAGAAACAACAAGGTTCTTGACCGTAACACGATCATGACCCATGCGTCCTGCCATACGCTTTCCCTTAAATACTTTTTGTGGATACATTGATCCGATTGAACCTGGTTTACGTGCATAAGCTTGACTACCGTGCGTGTGCTTGCTAGTGCTAAAGTTATGTCGTTTTACGGTTCCTGCGAATCCTTTACCCTTGCTAGTACCAGTTGCATTTACGATATCGCCGACTTTGAATTCGGTTACATCATATTTGGTTCCTACCACAACTCCCGCAGGTAGTTCTGATACTCTTACTTCCCGAATATGTTTCGGGGTGACATTTGCTGGTTTTATGTGTCCAGCCACGGCCTTGCTCAGGTTCTTACCCTCACCATATGCCACTTGGACTGCAGTATAACCGTCGGTTTCGACAGTTTTGACCTGAGTAACAGTCATAGGGCCAGCTTGAATTAGGGTTACTGGAATAGCAACACCGTCCTCGCTGATGATTTGGGTCATACCAATTTTGGTACCGAGAAGTGCTTTCATAGCGCTTTTTGCTCCCATTTAAAATTCTTGGTGGAAGGCAGTATCCTGCTGTTTCTTCTCTCGAAAAACATTCTGGACTTACCAATTCACCAAGAATTGTCTGTTATTATCTTATAAGTTACCGATTGATATTAGCACAAATCTGTAATAAAGTCAACGATTTACACCTTGTTTTTTATCTTAAGCACGACGTCATTTAATATCGTTATTTATTCAAAAAAACTACAAATTTAAAACCCCAGAAAATTCTGGGGTTTATACTACTTAACTTCATAAAGGTGCGGTCGACGCGGTAGCTCCATTTCTTTCGCCCATTCATCTACTTTTGACCTTTCGATTCCAAAAGAATCAGCCAAACCAATCAACTCTTCACATGTTATCAAGAATGCTTCGATACTCGTACAAGCGATATCCATGAGTGACGATTTAATCTGGAAGTTTTCATCGTCTTCATCTTGAGCGATACACATTTCTTGATGGATTATTTGACCTCTTTCTGTCAAAAGAATTGCACCACATTGATTGCAATCATCAATGGGCGCAGACAATCTCCACGATAGCATAGCACAACGATAAAATCCGTTATCCCATACTTTTCCTTCAAAAAGCTCTCCCCATGTGCTCCTTTTTTCGGCTTTTTCGCGCCATAATAAAGGAACAGCCTGGTGGTTTTTTCTTGCAACGATTACAAATTCAGCAACAATTTCCAAAAAGAAACTTCTTACTTCAATCAATGTCTGCATCTCGCACCTCTGTTTTTGTAAGTACTATAATCATGTTTAACTGACAATGTTATATTTTTAACATTTATTTAACTTGTTGTCAAACTAACTATATAAATTAGTATTTTAAAACACAATTTAGTCCTATCAATCAATAACCAACTTAGTCATCACGAATTGTGAACTCTTGTCTTATCAATTAAACAAGAAACTCCGTACGTAGCTAATACCGCTATAGATACGTATAAAATCGAACGATATCTGGTCATAACTTCTATAATCACCAAAGATACCGAAAAACCTACAACTACAAACGATATAAATATTATGTCCGAACTCATCGATTGTTTTTTTAATATAAACGACCAAATCCCCAAAAATGCCAAAACCATGATGAAGAGCATAAAGCTATTGCTTGCGATGTTAAATATTGACAGCTTATCTCTTAATTCTTCCATTGAATACGCCACAGGTTTCGTATCCGTCAAAGTATATGCGTCATAATTCCAATTATTTATTTCATCTTCGTTCGACCAAACGGTATTGATTTTTTTAACAAGCAACATCGGCATTTTATCAAGGTTATTCGTTATCTCATTTTTGGCTATATTAAACATCTGCGAATCGACTTCGCGATAGACACTTTCGTCAAGTCGATTATTCTCGGCAGATAATTTAATCGGATCAAGGAAACTTTTTGCGATTTTTTCGTTATATCGACCGCCTGTTTCATTATTGAGCCCCGTAGCGATGAAGTATCCTAATTTATGAGTATTAACTGGGCCCATTGCGTAATACGACACGATAGAGTTTGACGCAGCCGTAATGCCAAAAGCAACTGCAATAATTATTAAAATCGTTACAATCGATAACTTCAACTTACTTAGTGTTATGTTTTTTATATTTGTAATTAAATAAACAATAGTTATTATCGCAGCTGGGATCGTGATTATATTCATTTCTTTGAAAACCCCAGCAATAGAGATTAAAACAGAAAACAACAATAAATATCCGAAGTATTTTTTGTAAGCATTATCTGCAATTGATTTTTCGACCAAAATTAACGCTAAAATAGCTAAACTAAAGAACATCACAAAGACGTGATCGCCTGACAAGAAATTAACGTAAAGTGCAAACGACGGCCACGCTGCTACCAAAAAAGCTCCAGTGGCCGCCAACAATAACTTTTTTGTTTTTATCAATAGCGCATAGAAAATAGCAGCTACAGAAACCGCTGCAGCAAATACTGACACGCTTTTTGCAATAACCAAAGTACTTCCAAAAATCTTGAATACAAAACTAAGTAGAACTGCATATATTCCCCAGTGCTGTGAAACAAATTCGGCCAAAGAATATGACGGCCCACTCACCCATGATCTCGCCGCATCAAATGCGATAATAGCGTCATTTACTGGTGGCGCTGGGTATTCGTTTATCAAATAAATTCGAAAAAGTACGGCAGTTAATACCAGCAATAAGCAGATTGATAGATTAATCAGGTTTTGTCTTTTTTTATAAAAGACGCTCGATGAAATATCTCTGTACTTGAAATTAAGAAAAACAACTAAGGATAACACTAGCCCATATATAGCCATAAATGGCAAATATCCAACGATATCCATCACAACTCTGCGCCCTAATAGTAATATTGATAGGCCAAACGGAAAAACAGCCACCGTAAACAATAGAATTTTAGTCAATACATTCAGATTCAGATATTTCTTCACAGTTTTATTATATACAGAAAATAAATAAACCCTAACTTTCGTTAGGGTTTTTCGTTTAACGCACTACATACAATAAAGGAGCTGGGGCGTCCACGCTCAAGCGCCTTGACCATGATTCGATCTTTTCAGGATCGAGTCCGAAAACTTTGGCATATGTCAGAAGTTCTCGGCTAACATCCACCAAAAGCTCGACGCTCGTACAATATTCATCTATCAACAGATGACTGATCTGTACGTCATCGATATTTCCACCGACAGGTAAATAACGATCTTGGAACAATACTTGGCCGTTTTTTGTGATATATTTCGAGCCACAACGACGATCATGATCGTTTTTACAGATCAGCCAGCAATCCGATGAATAAAGATAGTATCCATCACGCCATTTCAAACCTTGCAGGAATTCTTGCAATAAGCTCAATCGCTCTGCTTCTTTCCACCAGTGTAGCTTTGTTGGTACATATCTATTCATACCAACCATAACAAAATCTGACGTAATAGCACCAAAAATTTCTTGTGCTTCATGGATATCCATATACCCACCTCCCAATATAATAAGTGCGCCAGAGAACGTAACTTACAATCCCTGATCTATATATTGTAGCATAATGTGAGCTTTTTGTCAATCTGAGATGAACTTTACATCCCTCGCAATTAAATTCATGCTAATATTAATATAATGAATATAGCTAGTTTTCGGGAAAAGAAATCATCGAAATCAAGAATTTTGATGCTATTTGTATTACTAATTTTGTCATCATCATATGTTATCGGCATGACTATTATTGTTCAGCGAACTTATGATAATATTCAGGAAAATAATCAAAAAATCAGCGATGCTTACGCCAAAATTGCCGAGTATAGAAAAATCGGACTCAAAAAACAACCTGTGTATATTACACTACCTGGAGCAAAGCCGATTAGAGCGGTTGTTGAAGATTATTCCAGTCCAGATAGTAACTGGCAATTAGTTAATCGAACTCATGCCTTGTCGGTTGACTTTGTACCAAGCAATATTGCAATTCCCGATGTACCAACCAGAACTGATAAAAGTACCGATGAACGATCAGTGCGAACAGACATCGCAAAACCACTCAAAGAAATGTTCGACGCAGCCGCATCATATAGCTATCAATTAGTAATTGGCAGCGGCTATCGATCAGCTAATCTGCAATCAATCTATTTTAATAGCTCTGTAGCTGCTAATGGCGCAACGGAAGCCGCCAGATACGTTGCTCAACCAGGTCAAAGCGAACATCAAACTGGACTAGCGGTCGATATTACGACCGTTTCTAGGGCTTGTTATTTGACAGAGTGTTTTGCCGATACAAGTGATGGTCAGTGGCTCGCAAAAAACTCTTATAAATATGGTTTTATTATGCGATATCAAAGCGGCAAAGAATCAATCACTGGATATAATTACGAACCGTGGCACTTCCGCTACGTTGGAATTGACCTGGCGACTGCATTATACGAAAGCAATTTAGCTCTTGAAGAAGCCTATCCTTATCTTCTCGAAGCCCAAGCAACTCTTAAAAAACACGGTGCGCTATAGAATATTTTCTAAATTAGTCAGTCTATGGGTTTGGGTCATCTGCAGAAATCCGGACTTAAAAACTATAACGAGTTCCTGGCGTGTCGAGTATGTTTGAGACGAAGTCGAGTTACGCAGACACCAAAGAACGAGATTTAGTTTTTAATCCGCGAGTTCGAAGCCGACCCAAGAGTTTTTGACTACTTTTTGCGGTCCAAAAAGTAGTTGGTCTTTGGTTCTTTTCCAGAAGAAAGAACGGAAAGATTACTTGACGATCGTAACTTCACTACCTAACGTACTAGAAACATAACTCATCTGCTCATCAACCGTAGTCCCTAAAAGCGATCGTGAAAGCGGATCGGCAGCGTCTTTTAATAGATAAATCATAGCGTTTTTACGAGCTAACAAATCGTTATTAGCCGATTGCGCAGCAGTCCATTCGTAATGCATATATGTTGGGATAAATGTTAAATTACCGACCGAAACGACACCAGCGACGGTTTTTGTAATGTCAAAACCGGCGATACCGCCAATCAATTCTTTTGTTAATAATTGCGATGATAGCATATTGCCAAGTGAATACCACACTACAGTTTTATGGCCATCAGCATTTGTAATTGTCTCGGTTTTTTGCAAAACGTGCGGTCCTGTTCCAATAATCACATCAACGCCAAGCGATGATAGTAAATTCGCCATATTTTTCTGATCATTGTTCACCGTATTTGAATCCTCGGTGCCCCAGTGCATCGATGCAATGACCACTTCTGAATTCGCACGCGCTTCGGTGACTAATTTACGAACCAAGGCTTCATCGTGATACAAATTAATACTATAAGCAGGTGCTGACCTGTTGTTGTTGAAATCGGCGAAAGCTACATAGCCAAATTTTACTCCTTTTGAAGTAAAGTAACTGACCTTATTCTGATCATCAGTATTTTTGTTCGCACCGGCAATTGCCAGTGGCTTTAACCCAGCCCAAACATCAATTGTTGTATTGGTCGCCGCAACGCCTTTATCAGCCATGTGATTATTAGCCAAATTGATCACGTTACAACCCGCACCGCTCTGTAAGTCTGCGGCAAACTTGGTCGGAGCATTAAATGATGGATAGCCGCTGATGCCGAAACTCTCACCCGAACTTAAACCTTCTTGATCACAAAACACCAAATCAGCGTCTTTATATACAGGACGCGTATTGGCAAAATACTTCGTAAAATCATATCCATCACCTGTTTTCGCATTGGCTATAATCGTGTCATGAGCCAACATATCACCCATCGCGACCATATGAATAACGGTGTCTTTAGGCTTATCTTGAACTACCGCTGGTGATTCGACGGGCTTATTTTCAACTTTTGCTGCAGTTTTATTCAGAAATATAAAAAAATAGCCAGCCGCTAAAGCAACTAGAACCGCACCTACAAGAAAGAATATTAACGCTCTTGATTTATTATGACGCGATATTCTAGTTATATTCATTAGTTCCAGTATATCAAAACAGCGAAAATGTCCATAATGCTTGAGTTTATTTTATAAATAAGTCATACTATTGTCATAGCGTTTTATTAAAGGAGCATAAAGGAAATTATGGCAACCAAAAAGAAACCAGCAGCAAAAAAGACAATGGCAGCAAAAGCTACCGCAAAAGCACCACTAAAGGTTACTAAGAAAGTTTTTAAGCCAAAAGCTAAAAAAGCAACTTACAAAGAAGATTCATTCAAGCTTACGAAAGAAACTATTCCATTTACTTCTTTCAAAGTAACAGAACAGACTTTGTACTGGGGAATCCTTTTCCTTTACATCTTTGCACTTTCACTTTGGGTTCTAAGCATCCAATTAAACATCCTTGATGTTATTGAGCAAATCAACGCATCAATCTTGGTCTAGTAAACCAAAACAACAAAAATACCGCTTCATAACGAAGCGGTATTTTTTATTTATCCAATTATTACATTCGGATTTCTGCGTCAACACCAGCAGGTAGGCTAAGGTTCTGAAGACTATCAATAGTCTTTGGAGTAGCGTTAGTGATGTCGATAAGACGTTTGTGTACGCGCATTTCGAATGACTCACCACCTTTTTTGTAAACGTGTGGACTCTTTACGACAGTAAAAGTACTGCGGCGAGTAGGAAGTGGCACTGGGCCTGCGATTTCAGCGCCAGTTCGTAGTGCTGTGTCGATAATTTGTTTTGCTGATTGGTCAATGACTTTGTGGTCATAAGCCTTTAGGCGAATTCGAATACGTAGATTCGTGTTTGCTTCTGCCATATTTACTCCTTTGTCGCATCTAGCGACATGTGCTATATCGTAACCTCTGCTATGGACTAGTGTTCGCTATACAGCGAATTCTACCACTGCCGAGTTGTCGATATGATTAATATTACCGATGTATTCTATCATTTTTATGTTAAAAAAACAATATTTTATACCTAAAATTGACAAATCGTAGAATAGATATTATAGTAAACTCATTGTCTGAGCTACAAAACAAAACGTGGAGGTGTTGTTATGAAAAGACCAGCAATAAAAACAAATGTTCGAGATGAAATCATCAATACACTTGATTTGGCGACTATTTCCAAAACTATGGAGGATGAAGCTATCAAGAGTTACCACCAAGGCTCAATCACAGACTTTTTCGTACCAGTCGGAAAGTTTATCTTGATGCCAGAATCATTACTTAAATACGATGACGAAACCATCAATGGCGTTTGCTTGGAGTTTTTGAACAAGAATTTCACCGATTGCCAAGTGTCCGTATTTAGAAAGCAGCGATCAAAAAGGCACCGCATTGCGTTTGCGAAGTGCGCCATGATATCTATCATGGTTGTCGCAGAAATGTAGACGCAACAAAAACCCTCGGAATCCGAGGGTTGTTTTATTTTACGACATTTATAAAAAATCAAATAGTTACAATTAGTGCAGGTGAAATTTGTGACGCGAGGGCAAAAATGCCCTCGACGCCATTATAGTTTATGCAATACAACGATACTGCTCAAGCTTATCCGCAACCAAGCGTTTACATTTTGCAACCAGCCTGATGACAAATTCCCGTTCGTCTTCTTTCACTTTTAATGAGAGCGCCTTCTGAACACCGATAAAGAATTGGTCCATTAATGAATCAATGTCTTCGTCATTAGCCAATAAGATCGCATCCCTAGTGAGATAGCTTACCTTTCGAACCATCCGCCTGCCAACTGAGCTCTCCCAGCCGACACTAAAAGGTGTGGTGTTGACGTAAATTTTCGGAGAATAATAACAAATTAAAGACACTGCCAATCTCAATCCTTCAATCATAGCTATTTTTGGATCATTGTTTTGCATCCCCTTTTCGAACAAAGAAATAGTATAATCTCTTTCCCTTTCAATTCGCTTGCGTAAATTACCGTCCGCATCCATAAACATTCCTCCCTTGAGTGTAATATAGCTATGCCATTTCACTTCTCAAAATCGAGAAGTTATAAATAGGATCATAAAATCCCATCCATAACTACTCGATGGAGCTCACCTGCACTGTAATTATCTGACTTTTTAATGAACTATAAAAATATCCGTATATCTATATATTAGCATATATTTATGCTTATGTCAATCATCGCCCCTATTTCTTTATACCAAAACCCCCGGAGATTACCGGGGGAATTGGTTAATCAGTGCGTGATTATTTTACGATGTTTGTAACAACACCAGCACCAACAGTCTTACCACCTTCGCGGATAGCAAAGGTTAGACCCTTTTCCATAGCGATTGGAGCAAGCAACTTAACATTGAAAGTAACTGTATCACCAGGGATAACAAGTTCCTTGTCAGCTGGAAGTTCAACTTCACCAGTTACGTCAGTTGTGCGGAAGTAGAATTGTGGCTTGTAACCCTTTGTGAATGGAGTGTGGCGTCCGCCTTCTTCCTTCTTTAGGATATAAACTTCAGCAGAGAACTCTGTGTGTGGAGTTAGGCTGCCTGGCTTAACTAGCACTTGACCGCGTTCGATTTGTTCGCGTTCAATACCACGTAGCAAGATACCAGCGTTGTCACCAGCTTGTCCTTGGTTCAAGCTCTTTTTGAAAGCTTCGATACCAGTAACAACTGATGTCTGTGTTGGGTTCAAACCAACGATTTCAACTGGATCATTGATCTTGATAACACCTTGTTCAATACGACCAGTAGCAACTGTACCACGGCCTTTGATTGAGAAGACGTCTTCGATTGGCATTAGGAATGGTTTGTCTAGTTCACGAGTTGGTTCTGGGATGTATTCATCAAGAGCTTTAACAAGTTCCATGATTGCATCTTCGTCAGCTGTAGAACCTTCAAGAGCCTTAGTAGCAGAACCCTTGATGATTGGAGCATCTTCGTCGAATCCGTTTTTAGCAAGAAGTTCGCGGATGTCCATTTCAACTAGTTCAACTAATTCAGGGTCAGCAAGGTCCATCTTGTTTAGGAATACTACGATCTTTGGCACACCAACTTGGTGAGCAAGTAGAACGTGTTCACGAGTTTGAGGTAGTGGACCGTCGTTTGCAGCAACAACAAGGATCGCGCCGTCGATTTGAGCAGCACCTGTGATCATGTTTTTGATGTAGTCAGCGTGTCCTGGCATGTCTACGTGTGCGTAGTGGCGAGCTTCTGATTCATACTCTTGGTGAGATGAAGCAATAGTAATACCACGTGCGCGCTCTTCTGGAGCGTTGTCGATTGAAGCGTAGTCAACTGGTTTGTTAACTGCACTTGGTAGTCGGCGAGCAAGAACGTTAGTAATTGCTGAAGTTAGTGTTGTCTTACCGTGGTCAACGTGGCCCATAGTACCGACGTTAACGTGAGGCTTGGTTCGATCGAAATCTGCCATTTCAGTTTTTCTCCTTAATTAATTTATTTTCGCACGAGAGCAATATTGCCTCACGACGTATGCGATAAATTATACATAATTTATACCTAAAGGTAAAGGGGTACAGGATAAATTAAAAAGGAGGGCATAACCCTCCTTGCTTTCTTAGAATAGTTATCAAAAACCTATTCTTGAGTCTGGTCGTATTCTGCTAACAATTCTGACCAATGTCCTAATGAAATCTCTACTAACTTTGGATTTTTTTCGCACCCGCTTTTCCTGAATTCATACGATTTCAATATGGCGACGTACGTCCAAATTAGGGGACCAAATATTTCGTTTCTTTTACTCTTCAAGATTGTCTTTGCAACCAAACTAGCACCTTTTGGAGTTACTCTTTCAAATCTCTCCGGGATCCGCAGTGAGCGGTAGTAAGCATGCCAAAAGATATCTGGCGGAGTAATCAACTCATAACACGCAAAAATCTCTTTGGCTAAAACTGATCTTAAAAATATATTGAATCTTTGATACAACTCATTCGAAGTGATACATTTTACTCCGAAATATTTATTTCTCTCAAATTCATTGTATTTCTCAACAGTCTTTTCGATGTCGATCGTGATCATAATACGCCTCCTGAGTTCGGTGTGTGTTGATTATTTCTAAGAACTACATACAAACGAATGTTGATGTTATTTATATATTAGCATAAATAAATAGTTTTGTCAATGCTATCATATTCACCAACGTTCTTTCATAAATAAAACAACCCCTTTTACGGGGTTGTTTTAGGATTCATCACTGAACTATTTTGAAGAACGTTTAGCGATGATTTCGGCTGCAACATTTGGCGGTACTTCTTCGTAAACAGAAAGTTCCATTGTGCTTGCTGCGCGACCTTGGCTCATTGAGCGAATATCACCAGTGTAACCGAACATGCTTGAAAGTGGTACGAATGCGCGAATCAATTTAGCGCCGCCGTTTAGATCTTCCATAGCATCAATTCGACCACGTCGTGAGTTTAAGTCTCCGATAACGTCACCCATGAATTCTTCAGGGGTTGTAACTTCAACTTTCATGACTGGTTCAAGGATTATTGGCTTAGCAGCTTTGATACCATCGCGAGTTGCAAGGCTACCAGCTAACTTAAAGGCAAGCTCGCTTGAGTCGACATCGTGATAGCTACCATCGTATAGAGTCGCTTTGACGTCTACAACTGGGTAACCAGCGATAACGCCGCCTTCAAGAGTTTCGCGCACACCAGCTTCTGTTGGCTTGCGGTATTCTTGAGGAACGACACCACCCTTAATCATATCGATGAATTCGAAGCCCTTACCTGGTTCATTTGGCTCAAACTTGATCCAAACATCACCATATTGACCACGACCACCAGATTGCTTAGCGTGCTTACCTTGAACACTTGAAGTGCCCTTGATAGTTTCACGGAAGGCAACTTGAGGTTCACCAACGTTAGCTTCAACCTTGAATTCACGCTTCATACGGTCGATCAAGATTTCAAGGTGTAACTCACCCATTCCGGCCATAATTGTTTGGCCAGTTTCTTCGTCAGTGTGAACGCGGAAAGTAGGGTCTTCTTCTGCAAGGCGCTGCAATGCGATACCCATTTTTTCTTGGTCAGCTTTAGTCTTTGGTTCAACAGCAATAGATACTGGTGGTTCTGGGAAAGAGATAGACTCAAGTTGGATTGGATGTGCAAGGTCAGCCAAAGTTGCGCCAGTAAAGGTATTCTTTAGACCTACAACAGCCGCGATGTCACCAGCAACGATTGAATCGATATCTTCGCGCTTGTCAGCGTGCATACGAACGATACGGCCGATGCGTTCTTTTTCGCCAGTTGTTGTGTTAATTACATATGAACCAGCTGTCATTTTACCGCTATAAACACGGACGAAAATCAACTTTCCTACGAATGGGTCAGTTGCGATCTTGAAAGCAAGTGCTGACATTGGTTCGCTTTCGCTTGGGTGACGTTCAACTTCTTCGCCAGTCTTTGGGTTTTTGCCCCAGATAGAACTGACGTCAAGAGGTGATGGCAGGTAATCAACAACAAGGTCAAGAACTTTTTCTACGATCACACCACGACCATCGCCACCTGTTACTAGGTAGAAATCACCAGCGATAATTCGCTTGCGTAGTGCAACCTTGAGTTCATCGACAGTGATTGAATCTTCACCCTTTTCAAGGAAGCGTTCAAACAATGCGTCGTCAGCTTCAACAGCTGCTTCAACGAGTAGTGAACGAGCATTCTTTGCTTTTTCAAGCATATCTGCTGGGATTTCACCAACAACTAGTGCGTGATCAGTAAAGTCAGTGTATGTATAGGCTTTCATGTCAATAAGGTCAACTACACCGTTGATTTCTTTTTCAAAACCAATTGGAAGGTGGATTGGTAGAGCGTTCTTAGAAAGACGGTTATGCAATGTACTAAGTGATTTATAGAAGTCGCCACCGATTTGGTTGATTTTGTTGATGAAACAAATTCGTGGAACTTTATATTTGTTAGCTTGACGCCAAACTGTTTCAGTTTGAGCTTCTACACCCATCTTGCCGTCGAATACTACGACTGCACCGTCAAGTACGCGTAGAGATCGTTCAACTTCAGCTGTAAAGTCGATGTGACCTGGGGTATCGATAACGTTAATTTTGTGGTCGCGCCAGAAAGTCGTAACGGCAGCAGAAGTAATCGTGATACCACGTTCGCGTTCTTGCTCCATCCAGTCAGTTGTTGTTTCACCTTCGTGAACTAGACCGATTTTGTGTGATAAACCTGTACGGTACAAAATACCTTCAGTTGTAGTAGTCTTGCCTGCATCGATGTGGGCAATAATACCGATATTGCGAATGTCCTTTAATTGGACTTTTCGTTCTGCCATTACGCTTATTCCTTCGTTTATAATTTAATTTTTGCCATCAAAAATAGCTCTTGCCGACTATTTTAACAGATTTGCACTTTTTAGACTAGTGGTAAGTAAAAAAACAACCCCCATGACAACATGGGGGTATTTGGTTCTGCAAAATCACAGATAACCACTTCATAACTCTGGTCAATAGTGTTATTTGTTGATCTCGACTGCTCGAATAACAATAAAACCATCGCCAGTCTTGGACCTATTCGGATAGAAATTGAACGAGGAAAACTCAAGATCATCCGCATCGGTCATATCAATCACGACATGATTCCAGCAAAAACCATATTCGCTGTCGTATGTCGGACTGATATAAACGTACTGACCGTTAATCTTGACAGTTACGATTACGCCCCTGTCGTCAGGATCAGGCACCGAAGCACTTCCTAAAAACAGATCGCCCGATTCAACAGAACGACTAGTACTGGGGTGTTTTTCGCTAAAATTGTAGTAGATAACGTTATCATTTACGACCATTACCTGTGTCCTGCCTTGTTCGATTTCTCGGCTGGATGATGTCGACATTGCAGCTGTCGACAAAACCATAACAGCCAGGAGAAGCATTGCAAATACCTTCCTAACCATAAACACCACCTCCAGGTGAACATTCGAATGCTTGACCACGATTGGTGCATTCGAAATCCGCTCTTTTGAACGGAAGTATAGATGCTATAATTATCATCCACGCTTCCGATCAAAAGATTATCCGAAGTTCGCTAAAGGTTCTTTTAGTATCTGATAATATCTTTACTAAATTATTCATACTGTAACATATCTATTAACTTCTACCAAACGACACGTAATAAATCACAGTCTTTGCGACATAGAGGTAGGCTATAGATTAGGGTTATATTTAGTCTAAATAGTTTAATAATCGAATTAATTAAATTATTTTTAATCTCCAGTAGCCTAATTAACTATTCTCTAATCTTGATAATTGTTATTTAGCGCTAAAGATAATTATATAAAAATTATTAAAGCGTAAAAATCTCAAGTCAAAGAGGTCAAATCAATTTCCTAGAC
>CAZNQY010000006.1:0-31844 GCA_964575635.1 uncultured Saccharimonas sp. (SeqCode)
ATATAAAACGGGTTGTCGTGACCCGTTTTTTTGTTCTACGTGAATTTGTTCATAAAATATCTTGACAAACAACAGTACCTTGTATAACATAGAACTATTATGAAACAAGAAGATAGTGAAATTTACGCAGAGCAGTTGGCTATTCAACTCAGAAAAGGCTTTCTGGCGTTTTGTGTATTAAAGGTTTGTTCGCACAGGGCCAAGTACACGAGCGATATAATCAACGAACTTCGGGAAGCGCAATTGGTAGTGGTAGAAGGGACGATCTATCCGCTGCTATCAAAACTACAAAAAGATGGACTGTTGGTTCATGAGTGGCAAGAGAGTGAACAAGGTCCGCCGAGGAAATATTACAAAACTACGGAATTCGGCGATGAAGTAATTGGATATGTAAGTAAAAAAATAGAGTCGTTGAACACGACATTAACGAAACTTTAGGAGATGATATGAAAGAAATAATCAGAATACACATTGCAAAAATTCCGTATGACATTGAACATGATGCTAAACGTGATATCGAGCGTTACTTTAAAGAATTAGGGTCTTATGCTCGCGATGAAGAATTAATGCGCGATATTGAAATCAGGATATCAGAAATACTTGGCGAACGTGGCGTTAATGCCAATGGCGTGATAACAGCCGATGATATAGCTGCTATAAAAAGCCAACTTGGCAAGCCAAGCGATTTCAAATCGGACGAAGATGAAGCCATAGTAGATGATCGTAAAGCTACTTCAAATTTCGAAAAACGCAAATTATATCGTGATACTGATAACGCAATACTCGGCGGCGTTTTAAGTGGCCTTGCTAATTATTTTGGCATTGATACTATTGTTGCTCGACTAATCTTTGTGCTGCTGTTTGTGTTCTCTGGCGGCTCATTTATTATGCTGTATATTTTGTTCTGGATAATCATGCCGCCCGCAAAAACTGCTTCTGAAAAAATTCGAATGACTGGTCGTCAGGTTAATCTGGAATCAATTAGGGAGTATAACGAAAGCGAAGTTGACCTTGAATCAAAAAAACAAAGAGCAAGCGTAATAAGAAATGTTATTGCCGCCTTTTTCGGTAGCATCTTTATGCTGTGCTCTATTGCGATATCGTTTGCGACTATGATTAGCGGTTGGCTACTGGCTCAATATAGCTCTCAGTCGGTGCTCTCGGGCTTTAGTAATTGGTCTGTCGCTTTAATATTGGGATTGATGGTTTTGGCGGGATTATTACTGGCTCTGCTATTTGCAATATTTGCGTACGCATCTTTTTTCCAGAAGTTTACCAAAAAAATTGGCACAGCAACCATTATCACAATAGCCTTAGGTATGTTAGCATTTACTAGTGCGGTTGGTATCGGCATCGTACAAGCAAACAGAAACGGTCTTGATACACATCGCGAACCTTTCTCCGTACAAATGTTAGAGGATTCCATTAAAAGCGACTTGGCTGACGATGGGTTTGACGTTGAATTTAATAGGTAATCAAAGAAGGATAATTAGATGATAGAAGTAAAAAATATTACAAAAACTTATGGTAAAAAACAAAATACCTTTGTTGCGTTAAAAGATATTAGTTTTACGATTCCAAGTGGCGCTAGTGTTGCGATCCTAGGTAAATCAGGTAGTGGTAAATCAACATTAATGCATGCTATGAGCGGTCTTGACCGACCAGAAACAGGTAAAATTATCATTGATGGTCAAAATATTTTGGCGTTGAACCAAAAAGAAATTGATAAATTCCGATCACATAAAATGAGTTTTATTTTTCAAAGCTTTTTCGTTCAAGCCAAAGAGACTTGTTATGACAATGTTAGCTTGCCACTTGAAATTGCTGACGTATCAATTCGTCGTCGTAAAAAAATGATTGAGGATGCTTTGACGGCGGTTGAATTAATTGAAAAAAAGAAATCACGTGCACGTGATCTTTCTGGTGGACAAAAACAACGCTTGGCAGTAGCACGAGCTATCGTAAATAAGCCGAAATTATTATTTGCCGATGAACCAACTGGTAATCTGGATAGTGCAACTGGACAGGTAGTAGAGGATTTGTTGTTTAATTACAATAAACAAAACGGCGTTACTTTGATTATCGTTACTCACGACCCAGATCTTGCTAAGCGATGCGATATGCAAATAAATATCAAAGATGGGCAAATTGAATCAATAAGGAATCAAAAATAATGAAAATTAACGATGTTGTTATCCGATCAGGTCGAAGTATTAAACACTCAAAAGCTCGAACTATTTTAACTAGTTTGGCTATTGGGGTAGGTGCATTTACAATTGTTTTGAGTCTTGCGGTTGGTAACGGTGGACGTGAATACGCGGCTAATATTATTAGCACGAATACTAGCGTTGACGCTTTGTACAATATGCGTATCAAACAAGTAGGCGAGCAGGATCCATCAAAACCAAAGAAATATTCGAATACGCCAATTGCTAACTATGGCGGTTATGAGATGACGTTATTCAAACAGTCTGATATTGATAAAATGCTAAAAGTCGAAGGGATTAGAACAGTTATTCCTTATTTGAGCATTTCGCCAGAATATATTACTAGGGTTGGTCAAGAAAAATACCAAGGCAGTATCGAACCGTTCCAGAGCGAAGTAAAGCTTGAATACATTGCTGGTGGATCGAATTTAATCGACAAAAATGGCTTAATATTGCCAGAAAACTATATTGAAGCCCTTGGTTTTAAGGATGCAAAAGACGCAATCGGCAAAACAGTTCAGATTTATGTCGAAAAGGGCGGTTCTGCGGATGCTCTTAATCCAGAATTGAAAGCTTTTGAATTCGTAGTTTCGGGTGTAAATAAAAAGCCAGCCGTAGCTATTAACGGGGGTACTACTGTTCAGTTGTCGATCGCTAATATGACAGAGATTAACAATTACAATACTCAAGGTACGCCAATGTACGGAACGTATTTGAGCGCAGTTGCATATGTCAAAAGTGGTTACGATATGAATAAAGCTAAAGAAAATCTTGATAAAGCTGGTTATGAATCAAAAACAGCCAAAGATTTAATGGGCTTTATATTTCAATTCATCGATGTTCTACAAGCGATTTTGATCGGATTTGGTGCGCTTGCGGTATTAACTTCTGTCTTTGGTATTATTAATACTCAATACATTAGCGTACTTGAACGAACACAACAGATTGGTTTGATGAAAGCTCTAGGTATGCGAAAACGTGATATCGGTAGGCTATTCAAACTCGAGGCGGCCTGGGTTGGATTTATCGGTGGATCGATTGGTTGTGCGCTGGCTGTAATTAGCGGTCAAATTGCTAATCCTTTAATTAGTAAAGCTCTAAATATTGGCGATACAAAATTAATTATCTTTGAACCTTGGAATATTGCAGTAGTTGTTATTGGACTTGTCGTGGTCTCGGTTGTATCTGGAATATTGCCTGCACGAAAAGCAGCCAAGCTTGATCCAATCGAAGCTCTGCGTACAGAATAATAAAACTATTCTCATCTGATGATATCTGATACAATAAATCTATGTTAGATATACGTTTTATTAGAGAAAATGCCAAACAGGTTCAAGAAAACGCTAAAAACAAGGGCTATGATGTCAGTATCGACAAATTGCTTGACCTTGATTCAGTCTGTCGCTCTCTACAATCCGAAGTTGAAGCACTTCGCACTAAACGTAATGAAAATATCGCAAAAACCAAGGGCGTAAAGCCAACACCAGAGATAATCGCCGAAGGTAAAGAAATCAAAGACCAACTGGCGGTTATCGAACCAAAATACGATGAAGCTTACGCTGAATTTACAAAACTTCTCAAAAAAGTTCCAAATATGGCATATTCAGATGTGCCAGTTGGTTTGACCGAGGACGAAAACGTTATTGCAAAAACAGTGGGCGAGCCAACGAAATTCGATTTTGCTCCAAAAAATCATTACGAAATTGCAGGCGCGCGCGGCTGGCTTGATAAAGAGCGTGCCGCAAAAGTAACTGGCAGCCGTTTTGCCTATATCAAAGGTGATATGGTTAAACTTCAGATGGCAATCGTTGGTTTTGTTATGAATACTTTGAGTGACGAAGCAGTAGTTGCCGAGATTGCTAAAAACGCTGGCTTGAATGTTTCGACCAGAGCTTTTACCCCAGTCTTACCTCCACTTATGATTCGTACCGAGATGTATGACGCTATGGATCGACTTGAGCCAAGCGAAGATCGTTATAAACTAGAAGGCGACGACCTGTGGCTCCAGGGAAGCGCAGAGCATGTTTTGGGTAGCATGTATGCTAACGAAATCATCGCCGAGGCTGATTTGCCACTGCGTATGTTGGGTTATGCAACAAGCTTCCGCCGCGAAGCTGGTACTTATGGCAAAGATATGGAAGGCATTTTGCGCATGCACCAATTCGACAAGCTCGAGATGGAGAGCTTTACGACTGCTGACGATGGCTTGAATGAACATATGCTATTCGTGGCGATTCAAGAGTATTTATTAACTCAACTAGAGTTACCTTATAGAGTTATTCAAAAGTGTACATTCGACATTGGCAAGCCTAACGCTCGCGGTATCGATATGGAAGCTTGGATGCCAGGCCAAGATAAGTACCGTGAAACTCATACGGCTGATTATATGACTGACTACCAGTCTCGACGACTAAATACTCGTGTTCGTCGTGCTGATGGCACTCTGGAGCTTGTATATACTAATGACGCTACGGCATTTGCTCTTGGCCGCGTGATGATTGCGATTATTGAAAATAATCAAAATGCGGACGGTACAATTAATATTCCAAAAGTGCTACAACCATATATTGCAAATAAAACAACACTGTAATTGTTAAAATATACAAAGAGGGCTTCAAATTTACGAAGTCTTCTTTGTTGTAAAAAACATAAACAAGATATATTTATTAATCGCAAATATGGTATAAATACCTAAAGCCTTAACGTTTTTTGACGCTTTGTTCTTTGTTGTTATTGGATGGGGATGATAAGGGAGGGTATTCTTATGTCGCTATTAAATATGAAGATCGACCAAGTGCCACTTGATGTTGCAGTTATGCACCTGAAAGAGAATTGTAGTTCTTCGGATTTTGATTATTTGGCATCACTCCCTAGAACTAAGGAAGGTTTTGAATTTTTCAAATGTAGCGAAGATTGGCGATTTATTGAAGGTCGCAAACCAGCAGCTTCAATATTTAAAATGCCCGACACGGACATTTTGATTTATTCGCCAGCGTCGCGGTGTTTTCAATTTTTTTGGATAGAGGCCGATCAGGCTGCTTACGTTGTTTTTGATTTGAGTTACGAAATACCAGTTGGGATGGACGGCGTGTTTTCTTATATTATAAACATGTTCGACGAAGGCTGGCAGCGTACAGGTCAAGAAGAATTTTATTCAAAGATTCCATATCTGCTGATTTGATAACAACTAGGACTCCAAAATTGGAGTCCTTTTTAATTTATTATGCAAAAACTAAGCATTAATTGTTATAATAGATATATACCGACTAACAAATATAGGAGGATAGCATGATTACATCAATTCAAACAACAGGAATTGCCTATGAGGTTGACGACACTACTCGCAAGTATTTAATGAAAAAAGTAGGTCATCTCGACCGCTATCTACCACGACACGCTCGCAAATCGGTTTCTGCCGAAGTGAAATTGGAGCAAGTCGACCACAGTTATGGAAATAAATACCAAGCAGAGGTTATTTTGCATATCCCTGGAAAAAACATCACAGCACATGACACATCGGCAAATATGTTGTCAGCAATTGATATTGTTGAAGCTAAAGTAAGGAATCAACTCCGTGACTATAAGCAAAAAACTATCAAACATATTTCTGAACGTGGTGTGATGGGACGCTTTAAACGCAGTTTTGCTCGCGAATTATAGACCACTCTAATCTTGTGTAATTAACACCATAGTTTTATAATAATTGTCAGTATTTTATTTAAGAACTTTTTCTTACAGGGAGTGACAGTTTTAATATGGTGAACAAAAATAGGGTTCTGACTAAGGTATTTGGCGATCCACAAGTGCGTATCTTGAAGGCTTTGAAAAAGAAAGTCGCCTCGATCAATGCTTTAGCTGATAAATATAACAAGATGACAGACGCAGAATTAGCTGCTCAGACTGCGGTTTTGAAAGAAGCTTTAGTTAAAAATAATGGAAATCTTGACGCAGTTTTGTATGATGCTTTTGCGGTAGTCCGTGAAGCAGCCGACCGAACAATGGGTATGCGTCATTTTGACGTACAGCTTATCGGTGGCATGGTTCTAAATAACGGCGATGTAGCCGAGATGAAAACTGGTGAAGGTAAAACTTTAGTGGCAACATTACCAGTTTATTTGAACGCTTTAACCGAAAAAGGCGTGCATGTCGTAACGGTTAACGATTATTTGGCACAACGTGACGCCAGCTGGATGGGCGCGATTTATGATTTCCTCGGAATGAAGGTTGGCGTAATTATCAACGAAGCTTCGTTTATTTATGATCCAGAATTCAGCAACGACGATCATGATGATGCTCGCATGAAACGTTTACGTCCATCAACTCGCAAAGAGGCTTATGCGGCTGATGTAACTTATGGCACGAATAACGAATTCGGATTTGATTATTTGCGCGATAACATGGTTAACGAAATGGAAATGTTGCGCCAACGTGATTTGAATTTCGCGATTGTGGACGAAGTCGACAGTATCTTGATCGACGAAGCTAGGACGCCACTAATTATCAGTGCGCCAGCTGCCGAAAACCCTGATAGTTATTATCAATTTGCAAAAATAGCAGATAAATTAGAGGAAGCTGATTATATTTTGGACGAAAAACACCGTACTGTCGCATTGACAGACGAAGGTGTCGAAAAAGTTCAAAAAATGTTGGGTGTCAAAAATCTTTATAGCCCAGAATACGTCCGTTCGGTTTATCACATGGATCAAGCACTTCGAGCACAAACTTTATTCAAACGCGACAAGGATTATGTTGTAACTAACGGTGGTGAAGTGATCATCGTCGACGAATTTACAGGACGTTTGATGCAAGGTCGTCGCTATAACGAAGGCCTACATCAGGCAATTGAAGCCAAAGAAGGTGTTGCGGTATTGCAAGAGAGTATGACACTTGCGACTGTTTCGTTCCAGAATTATTTCCGTCTATATAACAAACTATCTGGTATGACAGGTACGGCATTCACCGAAGCCGAAGAATTCCAACAAATTTATAGTTTGGATGTGATCCAGATTCCTTCAAACCGTCCAGTTGTTCGTGATGACAAACAAGATTTAATATTTAAGACTGAAAAAGGTAAGCTGAAGGCAGTTGCCGATGCGATCAAAGAATATCACGTCCAAGGTCGTCCAGTACTAGTTGGTTCGGCATCAATCTCGAAAAATGAGCTGATTGCATCATATTTGGATAAAGAAAATATTCCATACGAAATCTTGAACGCAAAAAACAACGAACGTGAAGCAGCGATTATTGAAAAGGCTGGTGAAAAGGGTGCGATTACACTTGCTACAAACATTGCTGGTCGTGGTACTGACATTAAACTAGGTGATGGCGTCAAAGAACTTGGCGGACTTGTGGTAATCGGTTCTGAGCGACACGAATCACGACGAATTGACAACCAGCTGCGTGGACGTGGCGGACGCCAAGGTGATCCAGGTGAAACTCAATTCTACGTTTCGACCGAAGATGACTTGATGCGAATTTTCCAAGGTGAGCGTATTGCTTCACTTATGGATAAATTAGGTATCGATGAAAATACGCCAATTCAGAACAAGGCTGTTTCAAAAACTTTGGAATCTGCGCAGAAGCGTGTTGAAGGCTATAACTTTGATACTCGCAAAAACGTCGTTCAGTATGACAACGTTATTAACCGACACCGCCGTGTTGTTTATACAATGCGCCGCAAAATTCTTGAAGGTCTAGATATCAAGCCAGAGATCGAAAAGTTGATCGCTTCTTCTGTTCGTGAACTGACTGCTTTGCCGATCAAAAATAATCCAAAATTCGCCGAAGAATTTGAGTTGCTATTCCCAGTTGATTCGGATGCAATCAAGGCTGTTGGCATGGAAAAGAATGACAAAAAACGTTACGAAAAAGCATTAGCGCTTGTAAAGAATTTCTACGACGAAAAAGAGACCGAAATTGAAGCCGATGTGATGCGTAAAGTTGAGCGCGAAGTTTATTTGCAAATCCTTGATACATTATGGATGCAACATCTTGAAAACATGCAACATTTACGCGAAGGAATTCACTGGCGAAGTGTTGGTCAACGTGACCCACTAGTCGAATACCGAAGCGAATCACAGAACTTGTTTGATAGTTTGCAAAACACTCTACGTAATGAAGTTCTTCGTGCTGTAACGCACGTTCACCGTTCAGACGTTATTGCTCGAGCCGAGGAAGACCATGAAACTGAATTAACACGCTTAGCCGAAAACGCTGTCGAAAAAGGCGTCAACGAAGTTACTAATGGCGAATTAAACCGTGACGGTGATTTCGGTAATGTAAAAAAAGCCGTAACTGCTAATGACGCAAACAAGCGCAAAAATGAGCTTCGCAAGAAAAAGAAGCACGAACGACAAAACCGCAAGAAAAAACGATAAATCCAAAGAAAAAGGTAAAAATAAATGAAGCACACGGTCTCTGAAATCAGACTAAAGAACGGCGCCAGAGGGTTATTAATTGACGTACCTGGAGCCACGACTATGAGCATGCAGTTTCAGTTCCGTGCTGGTAATCGATACGCAAAATCCAAGAATATTGAACAAGTTGCGCATATCATGGAGCATATGGCTTTTGGTGCAAACGCTAGGTTCAAAAACGAATCTGATTTTGAGTTTGAGTTTACTAAAAACGGTGCTTACCGAAATGCTTTTACGAGTGATTTATCGATGGTATATGAAGCCGATTGTGCTGATTTTGAGTGGGAGCGAGTTTTAGATTTGCAACGTTTGGCAATCTGCCAGCCGAAATTTAACGAAGAAGAATTGTTGGCCGAAAAGGGTAATGTTCGTAGCGAACTAACTAATTATCTAAATGATCATCATAGAATTTTGTGGCCGCGTGTTCAACAATTGTTAGGCGAGGACGTTTTGACTTATCGTCAATCAATTCCAACTATCAGCACGGTAACTTTATCTGATGTCAAAGAACACCACAAACGTACACACACCACGAATAATATGCGTTTTGTGATTGCTGGAAAACTTCGTGGTCGCAAATCAACCATCAAGCGATATCTCGAGGAATTTAAGCTACCAGAAGGTGAGCGTTTTGAAGTTCCATACGATCCGATTCAAAAAGCAAATCCAACCGTGATCCGTCGTAAGGATGCAACTAATTTGACATTTGGCGTATTTATGGTTATTCCGCGTGAGCTTGATGATCAAGAATTGGATGCGATGCATTACTTGAACCATATATTGACCGGCACAATGCATTCAAGAATTTTTGGGAAAGCTCGTCAAAAGGGCTTGGCTTACAATGTCGGCGCTTATACTGGCACTGGTTTTTATGACAGTTGTTGGGATATTACAGGTCAAGTTAACCACGAATCAGCTGGCGAATTATTTGATTTGATTACATCAGAGCTCAAGAGTATTTTTGATGGCAATATTAAACAAGAGGAATTAGACGCAGCTAAATCGTTTGCTTTAGGTCGTTACCAAATGGGCGCCCAAACCGTATCGCAAATCAGTGGTTTTTATACTGGACGCTATTTTGCGGATGGTTTTATAAAAAATTATTACAAAGTACCGGACATGATAAAAAATGTCACGGTTGATCGTATGATTGAAACAGCTCGGGGATTTATTAATGAACAAAAGTGGGTGACAGCGGCCGTAAGTAATGGCGACCGCCAAGAAATTATTGATCTGGATAATAAAGTAGCGACATTGTTCGAAGAGCGTTAGAATAGTATTATGAAGATTGCCATTGCAGGTTACGGAATTGAAGGTGAATCAAGCTATAAGTATTTTGCGGCTGATCCTAATAATTACATTATAATCGCTGATGAAAAACAGCCAAATCGTGAACTACCCATTGACGCAAATTTGATGGTTGGCGAAGGTGTTTTCTCGAGATTGAATGGCTTTGATATAGTCATGCGTACGGCTAGCCTGGCACCGAATAAAATTGTAACTGACGGCAAGATTTGGTCTTCGACCAATGAATTTTTTAATAAATGCCCGTGTCCGATTATTGGCGTAACTGGCACCAAAGGCAAAGGTACTGTCTCTAGTTTGATTACGAGTATTTTGCGAGCTGATGGTCGCAAAGTTTGGTTGGTTGGTAATATTGGCGTGACGCCGTTGCAATTCTTAGGCGAAATTCAACCTGACGACATTGTCGTTTACGAATTATCCAGTTTTCAATTGTGGGATTTGGAATGTTCGCCGCATATCGCTGTCATTACAGTGATCGAGCCCGAACATTTGGATGTTCATTATAGTTACGATGATTATATAGAGGCCAAAGCAAATATTCGTCGTTATCAAAGTAATAGTGACATCTGCGTCTGTTTTTCTGGCAATAAAGTTTCCAGGCATATTTCAAAGATTTCAAACCGCGGCCAGGTTTTGTATTATGCAACAGAAGGTGAAGGTGGTGTATTTGTTCGCGACGGCAAATTCTATATTGAAAACGAAGAAATTTGCGGACTTGATAAGTTGCAACTAATCGGTGAACATAACGTCGAAAACGCCTGCGCAGCATTAACGGTTGCGAAAAAATGTAATGTATCTAATGATGTTATCGCTAGGGGTTTGGGTGATTTTGCTGGTTTAGAACACCGTATCGAATTCGTGCGAGAACTGGACGGCGTTAAATACTATAACGACAGCTTCTCATCGTCAACACCTGCGACAGTGGCGGCTATTAAATCATTCACGGCACCAGAAATTGTGATTTTGGGCGGAATTGATCGTGGCGGCGACTTTACGCACATTGCGGGATTAATCGCACGACTTGGTAATGTTAAGCGGGTGATTGTGATTGGCGAAATTCGTCATAAATTAGCAGAAATTCTTGCGGACGCACATCCAAATACGGCCATCGAAACAACTGATTCAAAAAACATGAAAGAGATCGTGGCACTTGCACGAAGCTATGCTGTGTCGGGTGATATTGTATTAATTAGTCCAGGTTGTGCAAGTTTTGATATGTTCAAAGATTTTTATGATCGAGGTGTGCAATTTAAAGCGGCGGTAAATGAATTATGTTAACTTTTATCTTTAAATCTTATGAATTCGATAGCGAGTCAAAGGTTGCTAAGTTTAATTACGGTTATAGTGACGGTCGTGATTTTACAGAGATTGTCGAATTTATTGATTCTGTTGATAATTATGACGAAAATGTACTTCAACGAGCATTAAAGTTAGCCCACTTTATTATCGGTGTTTCATATTACAAAACTTTTCCAACAACTGAAGTACGTTTTGATTCACAGATTGATGAATGGCAAGCGGCGTTTTTTAGCAAAATTTATCGTAACGGTCTAGGTCAATTTGCGTACGAAAATGGATTAAAGTTAGCTGATCTAGTTATTTTTTCTGCAAATACTGATAACACTGTCGGCTCATTGCAATATTATGGTCAAGGTGTACTGTCCCTGCAAAGTGGCGGTAAGGACTCATTATTAACAGCTTCGATACTAAGAGATAAATCAATCGATTTTGATTCACTATATATCAGTAGCGGCGAAAACTATCCTGAATTTATTAAAACTATTGGATCGAATTTACATTTGATTTATCGTAAAATTGATCGCGACGGTCTAATGCGAGCAAAAAACGACGGAGCATTAAACGGCCATGTGCCTGTGACTTATATCGTGCAATCAATTGCCTTGATTCAAGCGATTTTGCTTAACAAAAACACGGTAATTACTTCGATTGCACATGAAGGCGAAGAACCTCATGTATTTTTGGATAATATGCCAGTGACTCATCAATGGTCAAAAACTTATCAGGCCGAGTTGGATTTTGCGAAATATGTTAGCAAATATATTTCTGATGATATAAAAATTGGCTCAATTTTGCGCGGTTTGTCAGAGCTTCGTGTGACTGAATTGTTTGCCAATAAAGTCTGGCCAGAATTCGGCCATAGTTTTAGTTCATGTAATGTCGCTAATTACAAACAAGGGACTGACAATAGCGAGTTAAAGTGGTGTGGTAAATGTCCAAAGTGCGCCAATTCATATTTATTATTTGCGCCATTTATCAATTCGGATGATTTAAAGTCAATCTTTGGCGGATGTGATTTATTTGCAAATGTCGAACTAGTAGATGAGTTTAAGGGTCTACTAGGGATTGATGACACGATTAAACCATTTGAATGCGTTGGCGAGATTGATGAACTTCGAGCGGCTTATTCGATGGCACAGTTGCGTGGCGGTTTCGCAAAATTGCCTTTTGAAGTTCCAGGATCGATGTTTGACTATAGGCGTAAATACGATCAACAAGCCTGGACGAAAGAATACGTCGAAGGATTATAATATGCAACCAATTCAAAAACGACTATCTGTATTACTCGGGCAAATTGATTTGGCTTTTGAGCGATTAAAGATATTAGAAAAACAACAACAAATTGATTTATTGAATGCGGAGTTGGCGGAATCTGGTATCTGGAATAATCCAACTAACGCACAAAATAAAACCAAGCAATTGTCGTCGATCTCTAATTCAGTAGATCCTTGGGTTATTTTACGCGCCCAAGTGGCGGACTTGATGGAATTTGTTGAACTTGGTGACGAGAGCTTATTGCCTGAATTTGATATTCAACTCATCGCTCTTGAAAAAGAATTTGACACGCTACGTAAAGAACTAATGTTTAATGGTGATTTGGATGATCACAGCGCAATTTTACGATTAAGTGCTGGCGTCGGCGGAACTGATGCTCAGGACTGGACAGAAATATTAGAACGAATGTATTTGCGTTTTGCGACCAGGTTAAACTTCACCGCTAACATTGTTGAGCGATCAGTCGGTGAAGAAGCTGGTATAAAGTCATCGGTAATAGAAATTAGCGGCGCCTTCGCTTACGGTAAATTAAGGAGTGAACACGGCGTGCATCGATTAGTTCGACTCAGTCCTTTTAATAGCGATAATCTGCGTCAAACTAGTTTTGCGCTTGTCGAAGTTTTACCGCAAATTGATACACCTGATGAAGTACAGATTGATGACAAAGATCTAAAAATCGATGTTTATCGCGCCGGTGGTAAAGGTGGTCAATCAGTCAACACGACTGATAGTGCGGTTCGAATTACGCATATTCCGACTGGAATTGTTGTGGCTATTCAAAATGAGCGTTCGCAATTGCAAAACCGTGAAACTGCTATGAAAATTCTGCGTTCAAAACTAAAGCAATTACAAGTCGAACAGCAAGCGGCAAACATCTCAGATTTACAAGCAGGGGAGTCGGCCAATTGGGGTTCGCAAATTCGTAATTACGTTATGCACCCATATACACTAGTTAAAGATACACGTACTAAATATGAAGAGCATGATATTCAAGGTGTTTTGGATGGAAAACTCGACGGTTTTATCGAGTCGTATCTGGAATCTAATATATAAACTCCTGACTATATTTACATAATACAATAAATATGACATTATATAGATAAGTCGCCATCCAGGCGCTTGTTCTTTTTACCTACAATTTCATGTCGACAACCATTGATCAGGGAGGTGTATTTTTGTGTATCTAAGAATGCAAAAAAGAATTTCTAACCCCAAAGGTGTATTTTCAGGTATTCCAAGAGCTGCTTGTTTTTGCATAAAAACACTTGAAGATTTATCAGAAAGTGATTATCGTAATATCGAAGACAAACTTTTGAAGTTGTCTGGTCTCGGCACATTCGGAGAATGTTTCGTTGACTCTTCTAGGATTATTCAGGCAGATGGTTTTATGGTCAAGCAAGTCAAATTGATTCAGGTTGATATTCACTTCAAAGTCTGTTGCAATACTTTCAAGAAAGATGTTTTGGCAGATCTGCAAACTATAATTGAAGGCGTTTTCCCAATTATTTTTCCAAATGACAAACAACTCAACTTCGAGATAAAATGCAGTAATGGTGATATATTTGACGCGATGTATTCATACTTTGATAAGGCGCAGTACTTACATTACCTAGCGTTACTTCGAAGAAAAGAGTATCAGGACTATGAACTTGATGAAGTTTAATATTGTAGACTTAAGGACGGAAATTTCCGTCCTTTTTCTTTCGTAAAAAGTTACTACTTATGCTATAATATTATTCAAATGATACTTTTAGATAGGGTAACAAAAACATACAACAAAGACACAAACCCGGCCATAAATCGAGTTAGTTTATTCATTGAACCCCGAGAATTCGTTATTTTGGTTGGTACTAGTGGTGCTGGTAAGTCTACTTTATTAAAACTTTTAACTCGCGAAGAGAAGCCAACCAGCGGCAAGATTGTCGTTGGTGGTATTGATTACGATAATCTCAAGGATTCGCATATCCCAATGTTGCGCCGAAAAATCGGTGTAGTTTTTCAGGACTTTAAATTATTGCCACAGCGAACTGTTTTTGAGAACATCGCTTTCGCACTCGAGATCGCTGGAATGACCAGGCGTGAAATTAAAAGTACTGTGCCAAAAGTGATTGATCTTGTTGGCCTAACTGGTAAAGAAAAGTGTTTCCCTCATCAATTATCTGGTGGTGAACGCCAACGTGTAGCTATCGCTAGGGCAGTGGTGCGCCAACCAAAGATTTTAATTGCCGATGAGCCGACTGGTAATTTGGATCCACGACATAGTTGGGATATTATTCGTTTACTTGAAAAGATTAATAAATATGGTACGACCGTATTACTTACAACCCATAATGCCGAGATTGTAAACAAATTAAAAAGGCGAGTTATTACATTGGAACACGGTGAAATTACAGGCGATCAAGCAATCGGAAGTTATAGGCAATAGGTTATGAAAGAAAAAGATAAAAAACCAGTAGAGCAAAAACACCATGTCAAAAAAGATAATGGTATTAAGCGTCGTGTTCAGCGAAAAGCTTTGTCTACTTGGCGTGTTTGGCGTTATGGTATGGAAAGTTTTTTCAGAAACTCTTGGTTGTCTGTTGCAGCCACTGCTGTGATGGTAATTACCTTGATGATTATCTTTTCGGCTTTTGCTATTCAAAATATCTCGACCAGTACGATTGACCAATTGCGTCAAAAAGTTGATATGTCTATTTACCTAGACGGCTCAACGCCAGATAAAGAGCTAAATATGATCATATCCGATCTTCGGGAACTTAAGTCGGTTAAAAGTACTAAATTTGTAACCTCGGCTATGGCTAGAGAAGAAATTGCAAAAGAAAACTCAGGCGACTCAGCTGTCCTAGAAGCAATAAAAGAAGCTACAAATAAATTACCAACAACTATCAAGGTAGTTATCGAAGATATCAATGATACATCGGAGCTCCAAAAATTCGTATCAACTAATGAGTTAGTTAAAAAATACCTAAACAAAGACCATGCGCCATCATTTGCAGGGGATCGAAAACAAAGTATCGAAACTATCGGTCGTGCTGTTGGCTTTGCTCAAAAGGCAGCTATTGCGGCTGGATTATTATTTATAGTGATCTCCTCATTAATTATCTTTAATACTATTCAAATGGCAATCTTTAATAGAAAAGAAGAGATCCAAATGATGAAGCTTATCGGTGCTGATAAGTCGTTTATCCGAGGACCTTTCCTAGTGGAATCTGTATTTTATGGTGTTATTGCGGCAATTATTGCAACTGGGCTAGGTATCTTTACAATATTTCAAACTCAGGCTACATTAGAGAAATATTTCTATATTGAACCAACCATAGTATTTGTAACGACATATGCTCTGCCTATTACGTTATGTATGGTTGTAGCGGGTGCGATAATCGGCGTTTGTTCATCCTTACTCGCTACAAGGAGGTATCTAAAAATATGATAAAACAATATTTTCTATCCAGAAAAATCGCCAAACGAAATTTCTTGGTTTTTACATGTTTCGTTATCGCTTTTGTTATGCCGTTTCAGGCGCTTGTAAAGAACGCTTATGCGCAGTGTAATACGGTTGCAGAATGTGAAGCTCAGATCAATCAAATAGAAAATGACATCAAAGTTTATCAACAAGAAGCGAATGTTATTGCCGGTCAAATAAATACTTTGCAGGGTGTTCTGTCGAAATTAGCCAGAGATAAGGCTATTATTCAATCTCAAATCGATATTAACCAAGTAAAATATGACAAATTAGTTATCCAGATTGCTGAAACAGAAAAAGAGATCAAGAATAATCAAGATTCGTTAGGTGATACTATTGCAGATATGTATGTGGGTGATGATATCACTCCAATTGAAATGATAGCAGGTAGTGGAAGTATAAGTGAATATTTGGACAGGCAAGAGTATCGAACATCAGTTCGCAATCAACTGTCAGCGATGATTACAAAAGTCAAAGAGCTTAAAAAGACTTTGGACGCACAAAAATTGGACGTAGAGCATGTTTTAAGTGAACAGACCGCAGCAAAACAAGAGTTGTCAAACAAAGAAGCTGAACAGCAATCTATTTTGGCTCAAACGCAAGGTCAAGAAGCTGCTTATCAGGCTATGATCAATGATGGTAATAATCGCAAGGATGATTTGGCTCAGAAACAACAGCAATTAATCGCCGAAGCGCAGGCTGGTGCTGGTTCGGTGACTGGGATTAGTGATCCAAGCAAAGGTAATTATCCTTGGGGTGGTTATGGATGTTACGTCGATAATAATTTGGATTCTTGGGGTGGATTAAGCGGTGATGGTTATGATCCGTTGATGTATGCTTGCCGTCAATGTACTAGTTACGCTGCATGGAAGATACTAGAGTATACTGGCCAGGAATATCGCTACCTGGGCAATGCCAATAACTGGTGGCGTAGATTCCCTAGTTCTCAGGTTCACGATACGGCTCGCCGTAATTCGGTTGGAGTGATGGATGGTGGCACTTATGGTCACGTAGTTTGGGTTGAAACTGACCCAGACGCTAGCGGCTATATAATAATTAGTCAGTATAACGACTGGGCTCACAACACAGGCGACAATAGCGGTCCAGGTTGGGGTAATTATAGTAAGATCAGAGTACATCAATCTGCATACGATCACTTCATTTACTTTTAAGCTTTGAATATTATGATATCTTTATAGTGAATTAAGCTTAAGTATAAGCTATAATATTTGTAGAATAAAAATAGTTTTTAAATAGGGGATATGATGATTAAGTCTAGGATAAAAATGCGTCCGCGAATTTTAAATAAAAAAGAAAACGGCGATAGTTTAATGAAAAACATACCACCAAGTTTGGCTATGATATTAGTTGTTGCTGTTTTTGCGATTGGCTATATAGCTGGAACGTATAACTATCAAATTATAGCTACAATCAAGCCGTTATTTGGCATCAGGACTGCTGGATCTAGCGCAATGCTCGACTTGTCGTCACTGCAAAAGACCTATCAAGAATTATCTGTAAAATTTGATGGCGACATTGATACTCAAAAACTAATTGACGGCGCAAATTCTGGAATGATTGGTGCATTAGGCGATCCATACACTGTCTATATGAATAAAGCTGAAAGTACCGAATTCGAAAAAAGTTTGTCTGGCAATATTGGCTCGGGGATCGGTGCTGAAATTGGTCTAAGGGGCAAAATGGTGACGATCGTTCGTGTTCTTGCTGATAACGCAGCTATAAAAGCCGGCTTGCAGGCGAACGATATTATCCTAAAGATTAACGATGAATCAACCGAAGGCTTTACGGTTGATAAAGCGGTTAAATTAATTCGTGGTGATTCTGGTACTACTGTTAAACTAACGATTTTGCGTGGCACAGAAACCAAAGAATTTACTGTGACTCGTGCAACTATCAATAACCCAAGTGTTTATAGCTCGGTTACTGGAACTACTGGTGTAATTACAATCACAAGGTTTGATACTGAAACTGGATCGATTGCAAGGACGGAAGCTCGAAATCTACTAAAACAAGGTGTTAAGTCAATCGTACTTGATCTTCGTGATAACGGCGGCGGTTACGTTGATGCGGCTGTTGATGTGGCTGGTCTGTGGATCGAAAATAAAACTATTGTATCAGAAAAAGTCGGCGATAAGTTAAAAGAAGAGCTGAAATCTGGTAGTGATGCTATATTAAAGGGCATTCCAACAATAGTACTAGTAAATGGCAGTAGCGCAAGTGCTAGCGAGATTGTAGCTGGTGCATTACAGGATTACAAAGCAGCTAAATTAGTCGGCGTAAAAACATTTGGCAAGGGTAGTGTGCAGGAAGTTATCACACTTGATGACGGATCAACTCTAAAAGTTACGATCGCTAGATGGTATACTCCAAACGGCAAAAATATTAACAAAGACGGTATTGTGCCTGATTATGTGACCGAGTTGACTACCGATAATATTAATGCCGGCACTGATCCACAACTAGATAAAGCAAAGTCGTTACTAAACTCTTAACACTTGTGTTAATAATATTAAATATAGTAGTATAATGGGTAATATGGAAAAGAAAAAAATTCTGTTAGTAGAAGACGACGTTACTTTATCAAAGGTTTATGAATCACGTCTCAACATGGAAGGTTTCGAGACGAAGATTGTCAATAACGGCGAGGAAGCGCTTTCTGGTGCTCAAAAATTCAAGCCTGATTTAATTTTGCTTGACGCTATGATGCCAAAGATTAGTGGGTTTGATGTTTTGGATATTCTTCGAAACACTCCAGACACTGCCAATATTCGCATTATCATGTTGACTGCTTTGTCGCAGCCTAAGGACAAAGAGCGCGCAGAAGCACTTGGTGTTGATGACTACTTGGTCAAATCTCAAGTCGTAATCGGCGATGTTGTTGAACGAGTTCGCTTTCACTTGGGAATGACTGACGCTAGTAAATAATAGATTTATAAATGAAAGCTCCGATGAAAGTCGGAGTTTTTATTTTTGTACAATAATTTTAACCAATAAAAAATCCCTGATTTGTTCAGGGATTTTTTATTAAGTATTCAAGTTCAATTAGATTACTGAAACTTGTGTTCGTGGTGAAGATTTACCAGTGAAACGGCTCTTGCGAACAGTGTTGAAGGTTACTACACCAGCAACAGCAGCGTGGATTGTATAATCACGGCTGATGAATGTGCCAGGTCCAGCGATCTTTGTAGATCCTGTTTGGCGAACTAGAACTTCTCCTTCGTTAACCTTTTGGCCTCCGAAGCGCTTAACACCAAGTCGTTGACCGGCGTTGTTATGAATATTTTTGGCGGTACCGCCGGCTTTGACGTGTGACATGGAAACAACTCCTTAAAATTTATAACAAAATCTAGTTGATTGTACCAAATAAATGGGCGTTGGTCAAGTGATGAGCGTATCCGGCCGTATGCATGACTATAGATAGGAATGTTATAATATATAAAGATAGAATAAGGTATTTGATATGAATTATGTGAGATATAAGATAATTTACGATATAGATCGAGATATTTGGAACTGGTATTACGGTGCTAATTATTCCGATTCTAGTGCGCAACTTAAGGAATTGAACGAGATTGAAGCCGTTAATAGTATTGTTGGTGTTGATAGTTTAGAGTTGGCTGATCCAAAAATCCGACCATTTTTAAATTCAGAATTTTCAAATGAGAACAGTAAGTTAAATGAATTTATAAAAATTGCACAAAATGAGTTTAAAGATAAATTCGCTGACGCGTGCGCAATTTTGGAGCGAATTACTAAACATCCGCTTTCAAATGAAAAGTTCACCTTCTTCGTCACTACATTTCCTCGCATGACGGTGTTTTTCGAGGAAGGTATTATATTTATGTATGCAAAGATCGACAAAGAGTTGTGGGGTATGCCAATAGACGGCTTTTTGCATGAAGGGCTGCATTTTCAATTTAATAAATATTGGCGTGAAGATGAAAATTCTCCAGTATCGAAATTATCAGAAGACGATTATTTTATCCTAAAGGAATCATTGACGGTTATATTAGATGAAGAGTTGATGCCGACGATTACATTGCCTGATTGTAGTTATTATGAATTTATTGATTATCGTCGAGTGTTGCATGAAAATTGGAAGAAATACCATGATTTTGATCAGTTGGTTGTCTTTGGTTTGAATGAATTGCCTAAATATACCAAGAATACGAATTGATAAACATTTA
Source organism: uncultured Saccharimonas sp. (SeqCode) (assembly GCA_964575635.1). Lineage (GTDB taxonomy): Bacteria > Patescibacteriota > Saccharimonadia > Saccharimonadales > Saccharimonadaceae > UBA1547. Next base: position 20,174 of record CAZNQY010000006.1, read on the forward strand.
TTGTTCAAGCTCTGATAGGTCGCTGTCTGTAATACCGAGTTGTTCTAGGATAAAGATATGACGATGGTTGGATGGATCGTACTTTCCGACGTTAAAACGGCTCATTTCGCTGGGGTTATTTTTGATAACATCCCAGACGCCAATACTGCCGTTGCGATAGACGATATCTTTGGTAAAACAGGCACCAGGAGTCTTACAGTTCGTACCGCGGAAGATTCGAACGGTGTTATTCCAGGCGCTGGTTTGAGATTTTTCATGTGCGTCGATCAATTCTTTGCCAGAAACTAGGTTATTGAACATGAGATATTTTTCTAAAATATTGTAAACTTCACGGAAGTCACGGGGCTGACCATCGGTGCCGAGTGCTAATCCAATACCAAGGAGCTTTTCAACACCCCTAAAGTCATCTACTTTGCCGGCGAGCGCTTGTTCGCGCATAGTCGCAACACCTTCGTCACCAGCTTCGTAGCGGTCCAGTCCTAGGCCGAGTAGTTTGAGCTTGCTGTGTTCGCCGTTAACACGACGGGCAACGTGTGTGCCGATTTCATGCAAGATCAAACCTTCAACTTTTGAACGAGTTGCTGAGCGTTCGGCTGGGATTTTGACTTCCGCGGTCTCTTGGCTGACGCTAATGGCAGTTTTGCTAGATTTCTCGTCGATAACCACCGACCAATCGTCAGCGCCAACTTTATTGATAGCATAGTCAAATACGTCTTTGATCTGGGTTGCGTCAAGTTTTTTGACATCGGCTGGCATATTAATTAAATCGCCAAGCTCAGTGATAGTTTGGTTTCGAGCAAAGTCGACAGTTTCGGCGTCGGGTAGGTTAGTAAACCGAGGTACTTCGACAATCGGTAGGGATTCTAGTAATTCAGTAGCAGCAATTTGAACGTCGACGTTATCTGATGATAAATTTCGTTCAGCGCTCATGCGAATAGTATTTACGGTGTAATTAAAGACATCTGGTGATGGTTTGCCATAAATAAACTCTGAATAGCGAGTGAATCGGTCTGAATCGCCAGATACGGCAGCCTTTAGCATTCGAGCTTCGGCGATTTTTTCGTTCAGGCGCCAACGATAAGTCTGTTTGACTATTTCGTTTTGTTCACCGGTGATTATTTCGCGTTTCATGGCAAGCAAGCTGGATTCTATTTGGTTGATTCGATCAATATCTAGGCTAGGGTAGTCGAGTGTTGGGTTATTGATTTCACCACTCAAAAATTGATTTTTTTGTTCGCTACGGTATTTCTTGTCGCCATCAAGATATTCGTAGGCTTGGAATGCTGCCACTTCGGCAAAATTATCAAAAAGATGTTCGTCTAGTGCTGGTTTTTGTTCTAACTTTTCGTTTGAGCGTAAGACTTCTGACATATCTATAATTATAGCACAAAATAGCTAAAAAAGCAACTATGTTTACATCATGAACATAATAATCCAATATTACAAATTAAAGATAAAAAATAAAATAGTCATCTGTTATTTGATGACTATTTGTATTGTTTAGCGATTAAATCTTTGTCAAAACTAGTAATTCGCGAGCGACAACTTGGTCATCGCGGTAATAAAGTAGGTCGTTTTGACCAACATGTACGAATTCATGGGGTTTATAGCCTAGTCGGGCGATAGTTGCGATTAGTGGCAGGTGAGTGAATTGACCACTCTTGTCACGCCAAGCAGGTACAGCAACGCAAAGTGGCGTGCCAGGTTCAATTTGATCGCCAAGATTTTTTAAAAACTCGGTGATTATATGATTACAATTTTCTTTGACTTCTTGTAATTTAGCGGGTGAAGGCGGCGCGCTAAATGGTTGACCTAGGTAACTTTCACAGGCTACGGCATGGATTGGTTGCTGCCATCTAGTGTCCATAGCATCGCCTTGATGAATTATATATTTGTCGTCAAAGTGATATTTGGCGCTTAGCCATTCAATGTTTTCGACGCTATAATCGATCATTTTGTCGGCCAGGTCGGTACCGTAAGCGCGATAGCCAGCTAATAATGATTCCTGAAGAATGACGCCAGTTCCACAAAATGGGTCAAGTACAACAGAATCAGACGTGATTTTTTGACCACAAGCTAAATTGACCATAATTTGGGCAAGTTTTGGCGGCAGCATACCGACAAAGGCATCACGTCGTGGACGTTCTTGGTCGCGACGGGCATAGGCGGTAATATTTTGAGCGCCAGTGCTTTCGGCAATATAGAATTTGCCACCTGCGCGGACTATCAATAGTTCGACTTTATTAGGAGATAGACCAAGTTTGTTGTGATGTGAAGTTGCAGTGTTCAATGCCTGATCATTATTAGGAATGATGCGCAAACTAGTGCCGCTCTTTTTGAGATTTTGCTTTAACGTAATACCGATTTTTTGAATATCACGAGAATGGATCTTGTTTTCGTAAACACTAATGCCAAGAGTGATTTTGCCGCCGAAGTCTGCCCATTTACCTGAATAGTGCTTGATGACTTTTTGCGATACCTCGCGCCAGTCGGTGCTGTTTATTTCTAGAGCAATCACTCCAGCTTTCATAATGCTGCCGAGTTTTTGAATATCAAATTGATCGGTTTTTATTATGGCGATACGAGGGGTAAGTGTTGATACAGAAAGTCCACCGAATACTCTTTCAAGCTCGGCAATACTAAGGCTGGGTTGGCGTCCTAGGATAGCAATATACATATAGCTCTATTATACGGCCTAAAAAGGGTTTTGGTGCTATAATTGCATATATATGTCGATAAAATCTTGGGTGAATGCTGTTACTTTTGGGCTACTTGTATTAGTAGTTGTACTGGGGTGGCAACAGATTACTGAAGCTTTTGGATTGCTTGGTCGAGTTAATTTATTATTATTGCTATTAATTATTCCATTGCAAGTTATGAGCTATTTGGCGGTAGGGCAGGCGATTTTTTCTTATATAAAGAAAAAGGGCGACCTGAAAGAAATGTCAAACTGGACGATGGCACGAATGGCACTCGAATTAAACTTCGTTAATCATATCGTACCAGTTTCTGGAGTGGCAGGTTTTTCATATCTTAGCTGGCTGCTGAGTCGACATAATGTTAGCGTCGGCAGATCAACCATGGCGCAGATGTTACGTTTGATTATGATGTTTGTAAGCTTTGTGGTTTTGATTTTACTATCAACCTTTATTCTGACTTTTGACAATGGTGCGAATCGAACAGTGATTTTTATTTGTACGGTGTTTATAGTTGCTACAATCAGCGGAGTGGCCTTTTTGATTTATGCAATCGGTAGCCGCAAGCGAGTAATTTATTTTGCTGGCAAAATAACAAGTTTCGTTAATAAATTTGTTCGAAAAATTACGCGTGGCAAAAAGCGCCAAGCCGTAAAATATGAAAAAATCGAGAAATTCTTTGTTGAATTACACGAAGATTACATCGAAATTAAAAAAGACCGAAGCTTATTATCAAGCCCGTTAATCTGGTCGTTTTTCTCAAATATACTTGATATTGCTATGATTTTTGTAGTTTTTATGTCGCTCGGAGTATATGTAAACCCAGCAGCCTTGGTTATTTCATATGGGTTTTCAGCATTTATGGCGGTCTTTGCGGTTACTCCTGGTGGATCAGGTGTTTACGAAGCTTTTATGGTGGCATTCCTGGTATCAGTTGGAGTTTCGACCGAGGTGGCAATCGCTGGAACTTTGCTTTCTAGGGCAATCATGTTGCTTTTGACGATTTTGTTTGGATACATTTTTTATAATTTAACACTTAGCAAATATGGAAAAGTCACCCAGTCCGATAATCTTTAGTGTCAGCGATTTCATAGCTGTTGTTAATCAGACTTTTGACTATGCTTATTCAAATATCGAAATTGAAGGTGAAGTATCGTCATTCAAAGTAAACCAAGGTAAATTTATATTCTTTGATTTGAAAGATTCTGGCGGTATTGTTAATTGTTTCATGACAGTCTGGCAGATGCGCACTCCAATCGAAGACGGTATGAAGGTTATTGTGTCGGCTATGCCAAAACTTACCGATAAAGGTCGCTTTAGTTTAACAGTTAAAGCGATTCGTCCAAGTGGCGAGGGCGCGATCAAGAAGAGCTTTGATATATTAAAAGCCAAACTCGATAATGAAGGCTTATTTGCAACCGAAAGAAAACGTCTTTTGCCGTCCGAGCCGCATCACATTGGGGTTATTAGTAGTACCCAAGCAGCTGGCTATGCTGATTTTATCGATATTCTGGATAAACGCTGGGGTGGTCTAAAAATTGACGTCGCGCACGTTCAGGTTCAAGGTGATGTCGCAGCTGATCAAATAATCAAAGCGATCGAATATTTCAATGAGCAACAAAACTTACCAGAAATTATTGCAATTATCAGAGGTGGCGGTAGCGCCGAAGATTTAGCTGTCTTTAATGACGAAAAGTTAGTTCGGGCGGTGGCCGCTAGTCGTATTCCAACAATCGTTGGCGTTGGTCACGAAACAGATTTGAGCTTGGCGGATATGGTAGCTGACGTATCGGCTATTACGCCAAGCAATGCTGCGCAAATTTTAGTACCAGATAAAAATGAGCTGATTAGGGCTAATCAATATAAAATTAGTCTGGTTTTGCCTAAGATAGAAAATTACATTGATCAGAAATTACAGTATAATCAACAAATTATCAAAAATGCTTTAAATAAAATTGATAATTTGGCAAATATAAAAGTCAATGATCTTAATTCAGTAAAAAATCTATTAAATCAACTTGACCCCAGAACTATTCTGAAAAGGGGATATTCAATTATTCGCGGCAAGATTGAAGTTGGCGCAGTCCTAGATATAGAAACCGAAAAAATGTTAATAAAAGCGGAGGTAAAAAATGTCAGTCAAAAATAAAACTATCAGAGAAAAAAACGAAGAGCTATCTAGAATGATAGAGTGGTTCAACAGCAACGATGTTGACCTCGAAGAAGCGCTTGATCGATTTAAAAAAGCTGAAGAACTGGCCCTGGAAATTGAAGCAGACCTGAATGAAATGAAAAATCAGATCCAAGTTATCAAAAAGAAATTTGACGAATAAATCGGCGCTTTACATACTAACCGAGCATAAGTATAATAGCGCTATATGATGAAGAGAAATAGGCGTGGGGAATTTGGGCGTATTGAAAGTTGGACGGTTGCATTAGTGATTTTGTCTATATTATTTGTGGCGTCATCGGTTTTTGCTGGCTGGTCTTTTTATAATTACTTGGATCAAAAAAATAACGTTGATACCAAGATTTCTGATGCTGTTGCCATTGCAAAAAAGAAACAGGTTGATACCGACGAGGAAAAATTCTTGCAACGTGATAAAGAACCAATGCGACAGTTTGTCGGTCCTGATGACTATGGTCGGGTGACTTTTGATTATCCAAAAACTTGGAGTGTGTATATTGAAGATGACGCAACTAGTGGCGGTGATTATGAAGCGTATCTGAATCCTATTTATGTATTGCCAATTAGTGAAGAAAGACAATTTGCGTTACGTGTAAATATTGTAAATGACAATTATGACGAGGTGATTGCGGATTATAGTTCTGATGTCGAAGACGGCAATCTAAAGACTAGTAGCGTAAAGATCGATGGTCATGACGGTACTCGCTTGGACGGAAAATTCTCTGACGACATTCGTGGATCGGCAGTTTTGTTCAAAATTCGCGACAAAACTCTAGTTATCAGAACAGATGCAACTACATTTGCGGCTGACTTTGACAAGTTAATTACAACGATGAAGTTCAATCAGTAAAATTGACTAAGAATTGATTTTGTGTTATTATATAGAGATATGGTGTTTTTTAACGCCATATTTGTACTTTTATAGTTTTATATTCAGCCAAAAACAAAAAAACGAGGTGGCGTATGGACGCGAATGTAGAAGTAGTTGATTGTTTCGAAAAAATGGTCAGAATCTATGAATCACTTGATGATATTGGTCGTCAGGGAAGATTCGGCAGAGTTTTACTTAAAGACATACGAGAACAGGCGACTGATTTCTGTCGAGTTATGGTGCTTTATCATCTGACGATTGATGAGCCAGGTAGTGAAGCTTTGCTTGATGAAGCGTTTTCGCTCACTGAAAGCTTTGACCATTGTTGGTTTCTGGCTCAGGAACTATCGCAGGATTCGAAACTCAAGGATGACGTAATTCGACGGATGTACGTTTTTGCAAAGAATTTTGGCCATCTGAGTATGATGGCTGATTACATGAAAACCGTATATCCGAACGGCGACTGTCCGTATTTGGAGAGTTTTTCGGAAAAAATGATTTCATCAGCGGAAACTTTTGATGATTTTTGGAATGTCAGCTTCGAAAGGGGATTCATTCAGATTAATGCGGAGTTTGTCGCAAAACTTGATAAGTTGGCGACTAACTTCAATCATTGTTCAAAGCTTTTCGAAGTTGCTGAAGGTAAAAAGCTGAAGGAGTGTTATTTGTTGGCTATGTTTTCTTCAGCAATAACACTGGAAGAGCGCTTTGACGTTTTTATCAAAGCTAATTCTATTGATCACATTGCAACAGTTCGGGCAACCATCAATCGCATTAAATGCAATTACGCCGAATTTGCGGAATGGAAATATGTTTTCGAGGAATGCTTCGGTGTGAACGATGAGCTGCAGGAAATTGCACTCAAGAAAATGAGTCTGATGTGCGAAAGCTTTCAGGATTATCACGATCTGTTGATTGCGGCAAAGCGCAAAAACTGCAGTGAAACTGCGTATCTTGCACTTGCGCGCATGTTGAAAACTGCCAGTCATGTTAAGGAATGGGCAATTGCATTTGATTGTTCGACACCAGGCAGTCTGGAAGAGAAGGCCGCGTTGCATTATATCGGCTTGAATTAAACTATTACACAAGGTCGCCCTATTTGGGGCGGCTTTTTTCTTTGCCTTCGTTTACATGCTACAATGTAAATATATGATCAGCGCAAGAGGGGATGAAGAAAATGTATTTTTTGAGCCGTTCACGGATGGATTGCCGTCATTGGTCGCGGCTGCGCATGAACTGAAATCTCCACTTAGCTTGGTTCGTCAGCTTGCATTGTCGCTCGAGGATGATTTGGTTTCGGATTCTGACAAAAAAAAGCTAATTCATCAAATTACTCTAACCAGCGAAAGAGCTTTGCGTTTAACTAGCGATTTAACTCGGTCAGTCAGATTATCAGACGCCTTGTTTGAACTAGAGCCAATTAATCCTTATCAGTTATGTCGCGATGTCGTGAGTGAATTGGCGCCGTATTTTGAAGCTCATGGCCGCAATTTGACGTTGGCTTCTGGTAATAGATCACTTTTAACGATTGCAAACCGTGATCTACTTCGTCGAATATTAATGAATTTTAGTGACAATGCGCTGAACTATACCGAAAAAGCGTCGACTGTCGAAATAAAGGTTGGATCGCTTAAATCGGGTAGCGTAGTGCGGTTAAGTGTACGAGATTTTGGTCCAGCTTTGCCAGACAATGTCTTTAGGTCTATCAGGAATAAATGTGTCAAAAAACCTGCGCCGATGCATTGTCGACCACAAAGTAGCGGCCTGGGATTATATATCGCCAGTCAGTTTGCTGACGCTATGGATGGGCGAATCGGCGTGACTCGACACAGGGATGGCGTAACTTTTTATGTAGATTTGAATTCTTCGCGTCAATTAAGCTTGTTATGAAATCAGTTTTGATTATTGAAGATAGCGAGTGGTTAGCTGAACAATACCAGAGAATTTTGATTCAGGCTGGATATAAAGTGCTAATTGCAGCACATGCCGTGGCAGCAATTGATGCGATTGACGATTTCAAACCTGATGTCATACTTTTGGATATGTTGTTGACTGGCACGACAGCTTTGGTTTTAATGCACGAGCTGCAATCATACGACGATACAAGCAAAATTCCAGTGGTATTATGTACTAATATTGCCAGTGATCTTTCAATCGATAATCTAGCACCTTATGGGATCAAGCGAATATTGGATAAAACTATTATGCATCCTAGCGACCTAATCGCCGCGATCAAGAGTGTGCTATGAAAAATAAACGAACAAATGCCATAGTTCTGCGCCGAACTAATTTTGGCGAAGCTGATCGAATTTTGCAGTTATTAACTCCAGACGGCAAGCGAAGTGTTATGGCCAAGGGCGTGCGTCGTGAATCTAGCAAGTTAGCTAGTGGCATAGAACTGTTTGCGATTTGCGATGTAGTGGTGGGGGATGGTAAAAGCGGGTTGGGGATTTTGACGTCAGCCCGATTGGTGGTATTTTTCCGTCACATTATGGAAGATTACGATCGTTTGCAGTTTGCATACCTGGCGGTTAAATTAGTCAATCAAGCTAGTGAATCTGTTGATGCGAGTGAGTGGTACGATATTTTGAGTGAAACTTTAGCGGGACTTGATGTTTTGACGATACCGATTGAACTTATTCAAACTTGGTTTTATGTACGCTATTCGGCGATGCTGGGTTATGAACTGGGCTTATATTATGATGTTCACGGTTCAAAGATTCTAGCCGATGAAAAATATCGATATAACTCGAGCGATCAGGGATTAGAGATGTCGCCTGGTGGTGATTTGACAGCTGACCATATCAAATTTTTGCGTCTAATTGCCACAAAATCGATCAAAATTTTGACTCAAGTTGGTGGAATTCAAACAATTTTGCCAATTTGTTTATTGACCGCTCGTGAACATGCCGCAATTTAAGATAAGAACTGATATAATAGTTCTATTATGAGCGACAAGAAAAACACCAAGAACGAGCAAATGGAAGCAATTGTATCTTTGGCGAAGCGCCGAGGGTTTATTTATCAAGGTAGCGAAATTTATGGCGGTTTGAGCGGAACTTGGGATTTTGGTCCTCTTGGCGTGACTTTGAAGCGCAATATTATGCAGCTTTGGTGGAAGATGTTTATCGATTCTCGTGACGACATGTACGGTGTTGATGCGGCGATTTTGATGAATCAAAAAGTTTGGCAGGCGAGTGGTCACGTCGATACTTTCTCTGACCCTATGGTTATGGATTTAGTTACGAAGAAGCCGTACAGGGCTGATCATTTAATTAAAGACGCTGGATTTAATGTTAGCGGGTTATCAAATGCGGCTATGAATGCATTGATCAAAGAGAATGATATAAAAAGCCCAGACGGCAACCAAGTAAGTGACATTACTCAATTTAACATGATGTTCAAGACAAACGTAGGCGCATCTTCTGTTTCTGTACAAAGTGTTGAATATAAATCCATTGAAGGTAAGATTACGTTTCGTGGAGATAAAGAATTTTCAACAGATCTAATTATTGATCAAAGAGAAGATATGGATAGCTTGTCCCTTTATAATAAAAATTCCGTTAGCTATTTGCGTCCAGAAACAGCTCAGGGAATCTTTACTAATTACAAGAACGTTTTGGATTGTTTTTATCCTGATTTGCCATTTGGTATTGGTCAGCAGGGTAAGGCTTTTCGTAACGAAATCAGTCCACGTGACTTTATCTTCCGCTCACGCGAATTTGAACAAATGGAGATCGAATATTTTGTCAACCCTGATAAATGGGAAGAATCATTCGAGATGTGGCGCAAATTGGTTTGGGAGTGGTGCTCGGCAATTGGTCTGCCGTCTGATAAAGTGCATGAGTTGGAAGTTCCAGCCGAAGACCGCGCACATTATAGCAAGCGCACGATCGACTATGAATTTGACTTTCCGATTGGCAAAGAAGAATTATTAGGCCTTGCATATCGTACTGATTTTGACTTGAAAAATATCGAAAATGCCGCTGGAAAAAGTATGCTATATAACGTAAAGGGTACGAATGAAAAATTCATACCTCATGTTATCGAACCTTCATTTGGCGTGGAGCGTGCAGTTATGGCGGTCCTTTCAACGGCTTATACCGAGGATGAAGTGAACGGCGAAAAGCGAATTTTCTTGAAATTCCCAGAACATTTGGCGCCAATTAAATACGCAGTTTCACCGCTACTTAAAAACAAGCCAGAACTTGTCGCAAAAGCTCGTGAAGTATATACGGAGCTCAAGAAAAAACACGGAGCAGTGATGTGGGACGACAATGGCAATATCGGCAAGCGTTACCGCCGCCAAGATGAAATCGGTACTCCGTACTGTATCGTAATTGACTTCGATTCACTTGACGACAACAGCGTAACGATTCGTGATCGTGATACAACCGAACAGAAACGTCTATCGATCGAGGAATTACTAAATCGATAAAACACGCTAGAACTGGTGGTATATAAAAAGAGACGCTATAGCTAGCGTCTCTTTTGTTGAAATTCAAAATGTTAAGCCTTGGCTTTTTTTGGCTTCTTCTTTTCTTTTTTCGTGTTACCCTTGTCATTTCTTGACATAAAAGACTCCTTCTGGGCGTGCACCCTTATGTACTTAATTATGCAGTTTATGTTTTTTAAAATCAAGAGCCTATTTATAGGGTGTTTTGTAGTATTATAGATGTTAATGATTACTTATTATACCGATGGCAGTTGCAGTCCAAACCCTGGTCCGGGTGGATTTGTGGCAGTAAAGAACGCAGAACTGGTGATTGTAGGACACGAACCAATGACAACGAATATTCGTATGGAAGGCAGGGCGATAATTGCAGCTATGACCGATGCGGATGGCGAAGAGTGTGAAATTTTTAGTGATAGCGAATTTTGGGTTAATGTTATTACCAAATGGAGCGCTGGCTGGGAACGTAGTGGCTGGATAAAGAAAAATGGAGAGATCAAGAATCTTGATTTGGTCAAAGAGGCTCGTGCATTGTTTGTTAATTCAAAAGCCAAAATCAGTTGGGTGCGTGGACATGTTGGTAATGTCAGTAATGAAGTGGCCGATACTTGGGCGAATAAAGCTCGTGAAGATAAATTGACCGGCAAGATAATGCTTTAGAGAAATAGGGGATATAAGATGAATGAAGAAATTGAAAAAGTTGAATTAGAAGTGTCAGACGTTGAAGAAGTGTTGCAGACGATGGATATCGAAGAAGCAATTGAAGCTATTAGCGAAAAAGAACAAATAGTTGAAACCCCAGTCGCGGAAACTACTGCGGTTGAAGTTCCAGTTGTTACGACAAATGTAAAGCGCGATAGCTCCCATGAAACCACTGATATTTTTTTGTGGGCAAACAATATTGACGCGATCAAAAAAGAATTGGACGTTGAGTTCTTCTTGTTTAACAAACACTATACGCCGTATTCAACTAGTTTTAGTACTGAATTGAACGCTCAGATTAAGCCATTGTTTTTGTTTGACGTAATTAATTTCATTAACCTAGGTGCTGGGACTGGACTTTCGATTCGTGATTACGAACTTTCCGAAAAAGAAGAGAATGTACTTTTGCGAACTGATCTTGAAAAAGTCGGCCGAGCAGAAACTTTGATCAATTTGATCGAAACTCAACGTAGTGATATCGTCGAATTCTCGGAGAAAGAACATGAATTCAAGCGAATTAAGGGTATTTTGGCACGATTTACTTACAAAAACGATAATCCTAAAAAGCCTTTTTATGCTGTTAAATTGATTCCACAAGGACAAGTTTTGAATGGTGCGACCGCTTGGGAATTCCGTGAAGGTAAATTCGGCGCATTCCAAGCCGAAGTTGGGTTGAAGATTCCTGACGACAATCAAGTAATGATTATCAACAAGGATATCTTTGCATTTAATCAAAGTAAATTCGAACGAATCTTTAATTA
>CAZNQY010000007.1:0-31276 GCA_964575635.1 uncultured Saccharimonas sp. (SeqCode)
CGTATATTCTTCTCACTTTTAGTTATTGCAATCGTGATCAATTTTTTATTATTTTGCTTTTTGCCTATCATAGACGCAGGCAAAACTAAATTCGTAAATATTGACACTCCAGTCAGAATAACACCTGGTCAGACAGTAAAATTGAAGTTTAGCGGCGTATCAGTATCAATAAAAAGCTTCACTGACAGCGAATGCCCAACTGGTCAAAAATGCTACGGTAGCGGCACGCAATCCGTAGAATACAATATGGTAATTGATGGTAAAAAATATGCCACAGGTTCTGTCATTAAAGCACTCAACACTGAATACCAGATAGAAACCGAATCATCGGATTATAATTCATTTGCTATTGTCAAGATTATTCATACCCCTGTTAAAAATTAACATTCAGCTCTTTTTTTGAAAGTCTGGAGTATAATATATACATAGACATGAGGGGGTGATTGTCTAGGAATAGTGGAGGTAAATGATATGCCAGATCTAAAATATCTACACAGCGAAACATTAAAAATACGTCAACGTGCGCACGAAAGACTCGATGCAGCGCACGCATCAACAATAAAAGCGCTCCAATATAGTAGGGCAGCGGACTACAAAAAAGCTTCAGATGAGGGTGCAGTTGCGAATCACTACTTATCAGAAGCATTACAGCTTGAGCACGAGGCGATCGAGATAGATCACCAAATAGCCGAGCTCGAAGCAAGAGCATTAGAGATTGATAGACAAGCAACAGATATGCAACTTGCCATTCATTCAAAGCTCGAACTGCTCAACAACGTCAAAAGAGCGATCATGGGTAATCCATAAAACAAAACCTTAAAATATATAAACATTTTATAAATCCGCATTGATCACTAAACATCGATTAGATTTGTTATTATTGCGCTAAAATACTATTCTGTTTTAGATTTGTTAATTGATTTAATTTACTATTTTTGTAAACACTCTCTCATCCGACTCATTTATTGAGTTGTTTTTATTTTACGACCAAATTACACCTTGCAAAAACAAAGCATAATCGCCATAATATCGATAGAAGTATTGAAAGTAGGGGGCAACATAAAACCAGTCGAGATAACTCGTTTTTGGCACCGTCGCATATGCGAGGTCTCTTCGTTATTATCTCTTGTGATCCTGACTTATTCTTTCTGGATAATGTTCCCTGATTTTAAAAATATCGACTTTGTGAAGTTTATATGGCCGATTAAAGCTCAGATTATTTTATCAATAGTCATACTAATCTCTTGTTTAGTTACATATTTCTGGACACCAAAAAAACAACTAACATTAATATCGACAATAATATATACACTCACAACAGCCACGATTGCTTTGATGATATTATCAACTGGCGGATATAAATCACCATTCGTAGTAATGTGGACTATAGCCAGCATGTCAGCGTATATTTACGCAGGCTGGGGATTGCTATTAATTACATTGTTGAGCGGCACATACACAGCTATGCTTTACATGAGCAACGAATTCAATAGCGCTTCTATTGCTGCAATTTTGATCAGCAGCTTGGTGCCACTGATCGCAGGCACAATAATCTGGCACACTAAATCAGAACGAGATGAAATTGACGATAATAATAAAAATTATAGAAATCTTGCTAACGAACTTAGCGAAGTCGCAACTAAATCTGAAGTCGTCATTAATGCAATCGGCGACGGCGTAATTGCAGTTGATAGTAAAGGATCTGTTCAGTTAATAAACCCTGCGGCTCAACGTATTTTGGGCTGGGGCCGCCAAGATGCAATGGGACTCAATTATCGATCAGTAATACACCTGGTAGACCAATCAAATAATGCCCTTGATATCGCAAAAGATCCTATACAACAAGTACTTAATAACAATCAACAAATCCGCGACAATAGCCTGGCATTAATCACAAAAAATGACAAAAGGCTCTTAGTTTCTTTGGTTGTTTCGCCAGTTGGAGAAATAGGTTCTGGTGTAATTCTTGTTTTTCGCGATATAACAAAAGAGAAAGCCGAAGAACGCGAACAGGCGGAATTTATCAGTACAGCCAGTCACGAAATGCGCACGCCAGTAGCTGCAATCGAAGGCTATTTAGGCTTGGCGATGAATGTAAACACCGCAACGATCGACGACAGGGCACGTAACTTTATTATAAAAGCTCACGAATCAGCCGAACACCTTGGGCACCTCTTTCAGGATCTTTTGGATGTAAGTAAAGCCGATGACGGCCGTATGCAAAATAACCCAAGAGTCTTGAACGTAGTAGAGATCACAAGCAACATTTGCCAGGAATTAAACCAAAAAGCCGTCAATAAAGGCCTTCGATTAGTATTCAAGCCTACGACAGGTAGTAATCGTGAACGTCATTTGACGCCAGTCTATCACGTCAACCTAGACAAGGATCATACGCTAGAGATCATAAGCAACCTTGTCGAAAATGCCATCAAATATACGCCAGTTGGCGAAGTGGCAGTTGATATCGTTGGCGACAACGATCACGTAACAGTTAGTGTCAAAGATAGCGGTATTGGCATACCCGCCGAAGACATGCCGCATTTATTTCAAAAATTCTATCGCGTAGAGAACAAAGATACTCGTGAAATTGGCGGCACTGGATTAGGTTTATATATCTGTCGGCGCCTAACCGAGATTATGGGCGGCAGAATTTGGGCAGAAAGCGTCAGAGGTAAGGGTAGCACTTTCTATCTGGAACTTCCACGCATCGATAGCCAAGAAGCTAACAGATTATTAAAAATTGAAGCTGAAAAAAATCAACAAGAAGCGGCAAAGATCGCCGAAATTAAAATGCAAGCCGCAACAATCACAGCGAGTCCGACACCAACCGAAGCTCAACAACCTATACCCGAAGCTCCGAAAACCACTTCTAGTGTCCCAAGGACCAATGCTTTAACGCCAGAACAAATCGCTGCTTATGTAGCAAAACAACGATCACTCGCCGCACAACAAAAAGCATTTTATGATCAACAGCAGTTATTGCAAAAACAACAAATCGAGGCACAAAGACAACAACTTTTGCAACAGCAGCAGCGCAACATAAATCTTGCAACACAACGTCCGCCAATGGTTACTGGACAACCAACTAATCAATCTCAATTCAGGCAACAACCAGCACAACCGTTTGCACAAACACCAGTCGCTATGAGACAACCAATTACCACTCCAACACAGCAAAGAGCAAATGTCGCTCAAATACCAATCCGCACACCCAATCAACCACAGCAAATAACACAACAAAGCTATGGTGCTAATGCTTAAGTTTATGTACAATAGGAGATAACTATGATAAAAATTATGCTAGTAGAAGATGACAAGAGTTTACGCGAAATTTATGGCGTACGACTTTTAGCGGAAGGTTACGATATCAAATCAGCAGGTGACGGCGAAGAAGCCCTTGCTATGGCAGTAAAAGAACATCCTGATCTAATAATCAGCGACGTGATGATGCCAAAAATCAGCGGGTTTGACATGCTCGATATCTTACGCGCCACTCCAGAGACCAAAAACATCAAAGTAATCATGATGACCGCTCTAAGTAGCGAAGATCAACGTACTCGTGGTGAATCACTTGGCGCTGATCGATACCTTGTTAAATCACAAGTTGGTATCGAAGACGTCGTCAGGACTGTTCATGAAGTACTAGGCGACCAACCAGGTATGTCCGCTGCAAAAGCTCAACCGACAGTACAAGCTGGAGTAATCGATCCATCGTTTGTAGTACAGCCTACAATTACGGCAGCTCCTGCAGCTCCAACTCCAGTAACAATGCCGACTATGCAACCCGTAATGCCAGCATACACATCAGAAGGCACTTTTACGCCAACTCCTGTATTCGCACAAGAAGTTCAACAAAGCACGCCACAAATCAATCCTGTGCAGCCACAACCAGTCGCAACTGCGCCCGCACCAGAAGCACAATTTATTGCAACAGCCCCAGCTCAACCTTTTGTAGCTGCGCCAGAAATTGCAGCCACCGTCAATCAAATTCAAATTACTGACGAACCGCAACTACCTCAACCGACTGCACCTTTTTCTAGCCCTGCGCCAGCATCACTTGGGACTCAAGTTATGACTCCTGCAATCGACAACATGACGGCTATGGAAAATGCACTGTCTGAACAGATTACAGTTAATACACCTACACAACCCGTTCAACCTAACGGACCGTTAGTTTAGTAGTCTGCTATAATACAGACATGTCAGAACATCAAACACCAGATGATTCATTACGCCTTAATAAGTACCTAGCTCTCGAGCTGGGTATTTCGCGTCGCGAAGCCGATAAACTTATCGACTCAAACAGAGTCACTATCAATATGATGCCAATTCAATTAGGTGCAAGAGTCCGAAAAGGGGATATTGTCGAAGTTGATGGCAAAGTCGTCACTAAATCCGTTGCTTTTAAGTACCTTGCACTACATAAACCATGCGGCTACGTATGCTCCCGCCGCCAACAGGGCGATCTGCCAACTATCTATAGTTTATTACCGCCTGAATATCACAGCCTTAAACCAGTTGGACGACTAGATTTTAACAGTAGTGGCATAATTCTATTAACCAATGACGGCGACTTCGCATATCAAATGACCCATCCAAAGTTCTATAAAACTAAGATTTATAAAGTACGCCTGGACCGCGACCTTGAACCGTTGCATCAACAGATGATTAGCGATTATGGAATTACACTAGAGGACGGACCAAGCAAGCTCCAACTTGAGCGATTAGATGATACTGACCGTAAAGATTGGAAAGTCGTTATGCATGAAGGACGTAACCGTCAAATCCGTCGCACTTTCGATTCATTAGGATATAGAGTAGTTAAACTACACCGTGATCAATTTGGCGATTTTGGACTTGGCAATTTGGCGGTAGGCAAGTTTCAAGAATTCAATTTGAATCAGAAATAATACTTAATTTAACACTTAATCTTTGACTTTTGCACTCTTTTGTGATATAATTAGATAAGCCATATTTATGGCAGTACTTTTATATTTCACTAGGGAGGGTTATTTATGTTCAACTCGAAAGAAGAAATGATTGGATGCTTATTTGATTCGTACGATTCAAAAAAACCCAAAGAAAAAATCTTGGAAATCTTAGAACAAATCACATTTTTTTACGGTGGCAAGAAAAAACTATACCTATCTACGCTAAGTAATTTCGTCGAGAAAGAAATCGACAAACTAGAAAGCGTAGATGATTTACCAAACTTTCATTTTGGAAAGATTCAAAGTCGTTTCAGTGGAAATTGGATGATCTTTACAGAGTTAAAAGACAAAGCACTAATTGACTGTGGACATATTCTTGAACGCAAATTCAAGTTGAAGGCGCGAAAACTTTTGATTCACAAGATTCAAGCGCTAGCAAAAGATCATCCATTGTTAAAAACGGACGATCTGGGTGATTTGCCCTACGATGACATCTATGCAAGACTTTCGTCGCATTATACGCAAAGGATCAAGAAAATCGTGTCGATACACGATGCATGGGAAGTTATCAATGAATTAGCTTTGATCAATCAAACAGAAGTTCAGAGTTTACCAACTTTCGAAGCTTTCACACATGAATTCCCGCAAATTCATGAAAGTGCTGGCGGCATTAGATACGTAATAATTGATGGGACTAGCACTCGAAAATCCGTACACAAAAAGCTACAGCAAATATTTGAAGAACAAATTTCAAGCTGCAATACAAAACATGAAGCTGTAGAAACTTTTTACAGCTTCCCTGTACTTAAAGGCGAATTATCGACGATGTCCGAAAGAATCAACGATATCAACGCCCAATGGCCAATCCAGTGAAATACCAAAAGCCGCATAATTTGCGGCTTTTTCTTTTGCTCGATTACTAACTTTATTGACAATTGCGGCAATTGTTTTATGATTAAATGAATCGTTTTACTATCGATCGTACCTAAAAAACAGGGGGGTGTCATGATGTTAATTACAGCAAATGGCAAAAACGTGTCTCAAAAAACCGCTATTTTAATAAACAAAATAGGCGACGAAATCAACCCGAAAGCAACATTCAAACAAATCATTCAGGATATTGCCGACCTGGACGCGGTGGACAAGAATCTTGCTCTTGACGTAGTCTGCAATAAAATTAAGACTGCCATTAGCGAACTAAGTGATCTTTCGTCGATGGCTGATTTCTATTTTGGATCGATTGGAAAAACATTAACCGAAAATTGGTTAATCATGCCCGACGCCAAAGATAAGTTAATTACCAGACGCTTCCAGCAACTCGAGAAAAACCTGAAGCGCAAAGTATATTCGTTAATAGTCGTCGAAGTAGGGATTTTGTCGGACGAAGCAATTAAACATGGCGATTTTTGCGCCTATGATCGATATGTCTTTACTAGAGATTACACTTCAAAGTTTGACCGGAAAGTCTATGGCAATGAAAAAAAATTTCAGGCGGCTATTGAAGCACTTTTACGTTTCTATGGCCTAAAAATCCATCGAACTAACAATTACGATGGACTTTGGCGCGTCATAGATTCATTACGGGCAATCAATAAAGCCCGGGTTTTATTTGTTACACCACCAAAAACTCATGACAATCATGATTCACTCTTCAGTAGAAATCAATTAATTTTTGTGCATGTCTTTGATAAATTTATCGAAGATTTGTTTTGTGAAAAATTCAATATTTTACACCGAGCCGAAGAACTACGATGTACCTCCACGATTCAATTGATTGACATTTTTTACAAGTATCCAATATTCGACCATCGTACCGAAGAAATATCCAAACGATGTCATCAAATTTTGAAAATTATGTAAAAACCTGAGCAAAGCCGCAATTAATTTTGTGGCTTTTTTATTTTTTGCAATATAGATAAAGCTTATGTTCGCAAAACAAGTCTTTCTCTGTTATAATAGCTCTAATTTATGAATTCAAAACTCCCAACAGTAGCAATTATTGGACAGGCGAACGTCGGCAAAAGTTCGCTTTTTAATCGTATGGTCAGATCACAGCAGGCGATTGTCGCTCGCGAGGCTGGCACAACCCGTGACAACGTAATCGGACGCGTCGAATTTGACAACCATCAATTTTGGCTCGTTGACACAGCTGGACTAAAGGATGCAAATGACGAATTTGAAGCAACCATCCAAGAACAAATCACTGAAGCTGCCGATGCTGCCGACGTAATCTTGGTTGTCGTCGATTCGACCAACTATTCCAGCGACCAAGACAAATTTGTTGCTAAAAAAGCCCTTCGCAGCAAAAAGCCCGTAATTTTGCTCGTCAACAAAACAGACCTTAAAGGCAATTTGCCTGATGACGAGTTTAAGCGCCTTGGAATCAAAGAAATTATCCGTACCAGTGCTGAACACAACACTGGCGTCGCTGAAGCCCTACAGGCCGTCGTAGACCTTATCCCGAAACAAAAAGAGCAAATACCAGATGACATTCTTCGTATCTCATTAATCGGCCGACCAAACGTTGGCAAAAGTAGCCTATTTAATGCCCTAGCTGGCAAACAACAGGCAGTCGTCGCCAACCTAGCTGGAACAACTCGTGATATTAACCGTATCTCTGTTGCTTATCACGGACGAGAAATCGAAATCCTTGACACAGCTGGTATGCGAAAACCAGGCAAGCAAGAAGTTGGTATCGAGAAATTCAGCGTGCTTCGAACTCTTTATGCTATCGAACAATCTGATATTTGTTTCCTTTTAATGGACGCGAACGAACTTAACACATCACTCGACCAACGTATCGCTGGTATCATTTCTGAAGCTGGCAAGGGCATGGCAATTGTTGTTTCTAAATGGGATAGCGTTGAAGGTAAAGACGCCTTTACTCGTGATGAGCTCGCTCCAAAAATCTCTCGAACCTTTGATTTTACACCTTGGGCGCCATTAATCTTCACTAGTAGCGTAACTGGTCAAAACGTCACGAAATTGTTCGACGTAGCAATCGAAATCGACGGACGACGCAAACAAGAAACTAAAACTCGTGTCCTTAATGACATGCTTCAAGATTGTATCCACTCACACTTACCAGCTGGGCTCAAAAATACTCATCCAAAACTTCGTTATATGGTTCATACTGACACCACGCCACCTTGGTTTGTTATTTACGGATCTAACCTAAAATATCTTCACTGGAGCTATAAGCGCTACATCGAAAACAAACTTCGTGAAACCTATGATTACGTTGGTACTCCAATCAAATTCAGTTTCCGCGACGAAAAACAATTCAAAGCAAACCGTGAAAAAGAAGAAGGTACGTTCGTAGCGCCAAAAGAAAAGCGCCTAGAAAAAAGCGCTGAAAAACGCCGAAAGCCAAAGCAACGTCAAGTAAAACCTGAATCAACACCTAAAAGGGGATAGATGAAAGTCATTTTTGCGCAAGGCAATCCAGAGCCAGACTACGCGTCTACGCGGCACAATATTGGTTTTGACGTAGTTAATACTATTGCCGAAGAAAATGGCTGTAAATGGCTAGAAAAGGCCAAATTCAAGGCATTTATTGCCGAATACACCCAAAACGGCGAAAAAATCATACTTGTTAAACCAAAAACTTTTTATAACGAAACTGGTCAATCAATCAAATCCGTTGTTGATTTTTATAAAGTCGACGCCAAAAACGACCTAATCGTCATTCACGACGACCTAGCACTGCCATTCAATACCGTTCGCGTTCGCGACCTGGGAAGCGATGCTGGTAATAATGGTATCAAATCAATCAGTTCGCATATTTCGCCAAATTATCATCGCATTCGGATTGGCATCGCTAATGAACTGCGCGAAAAAATGGGGGATGCTGATTTCGTTTTGGCTAAATTCAGCTCCAGCGAGAGAAAACAACTCGACCAAAACACCATTCCACACGTCATCGGCATTATCGAAGATTTCTGTAGCGGTTTAGTCAAACTAACCAGCCAAATAATTTCGGAATAAATTAAAAACCCTACGTTATGTAGGGTTTTTAGATAGTGGTATTATGTATGGTTCGAACATCCATGCCTAATTTGATTTGCATTTTTTGATAGATTAATTCCTGAGTTCTTTCAAATTCGAAAAATCATCATCTTCATCGACCAGTAAAGAATCGATGTTTTGACTACTCGCTCGATAATATTGGTGCGATCTCTTCACTAATCCCAATCGAGCACGAAGCTCTATTTGGGCGCCAATCAAGATAAGAATCAATGAAATTACAAACATAACAAAACTTACGTTCATCAACTGACCGCCGTTTACGCGCATTTCGATATTAAGCCCGCTTAACAACAATTGCATACCTGCTACAAAAACCATCAAGCAAAGACCCCTATGTACCTTACCGTAATAGAACAGCGCACCGATAGAAAAACAGATCATAGAAGGACCCATAAACCCAGCAACCCAGCCAATTCTCAACATTTCCAAAATCGTTTGACTCCCCATAGACAAACCACCTTTATAAAGTACTCATACTGTAAAATCCAGCATGGTTTAATTACTATACAAGCAAAATAACACTTTATCAAGCAAAAAATAACCCCGAACAATTCGGGGTTTATTCGAAGTCATTAAAAACTTCGATTGCGTTTAGCACGTCGGCGACGCCTAAGGTAATTAAGCCGCAGAGTAACTACGCCGTGTGCTATTAAAAAAAGCGCCAGAACTCTCAAAAAAACAACAAAATTCCAATATTCGGAATATGTCGGGTCTTTTACGACCACAATTTGGATACATGCCGCACAAAACAACAGCATAGCGCCAATCGTAGTAATTATTGACCCCTTGATTTTGTAAGTGCGATCAATAGATAAAATCATCACGCTAACAAAAATCGAAAAAACAATTAGATATACGAGTAGCTCTGCCATAAAAATACACCTCTTTTTTCAAAGAACTCACACGTATTGTTCACGCGTGGCATATATCTATTATACCACTTTTGCTTATATTGTCAATATTATATTGATAAGGCTCTAAAATAGAAAATGCCCACAGCAAGGGTGGGCATCGCTGTGGGCATTTTCTACCCTTCAACCCACCCGTGGGGCAAGCTAGGCAATATCTCGACTAATCGCAGACGCCTGCTGGTTAAAGGGGTTAGTATACATGCAATGCGCATTACATCTGATAAATCAGAAGTTTTCTAAAGGTGGAGGGTATTTACCTTAAAAAAATACATTGCATGTAGTCTAACATAAGTTAGAATAGGGGGTATAAGGTGCTTTTGGTTAATCTCGCAATGTAACCAACTGCCACTGATATTAGCACTTATTTGACATAAAGTCAATACCTTTCGAAATAAATTTATATGAAAATCAATAGAGTTTCACCCCATAACCACAATTATCTCAAGATAGTAGATAGTATTGCTAAAGTACCAGAAAAGTTATACTTTATTGGAAATCTGCCCGAAAACAGAATTCCAACCGTCGCAATTGTTGGAACGCGAAAACCAACGGCCTATGGAAAGGAAGTAACCGCTAGGCTTGCTACCGATTTAGCCAAGCGGGGAGTAATCATTATCAGTGGAATGGCGATGGGCGTGGACGCAATAGCGCACAGATCATGTATTGACGCTGGCGGAAAAACACTTGCCGTATTAGGCAATGGCGTCGACGTGCCTTATCCAGCGTCAAATCTCAGACTCTACAATGACATTATTCAAACTGGCGGCGCAATTATTAGCGAATACGAACCAGGTACGCTTGCTATGTCTTTTATGTTCCTAGAGCGTAACCGAATCGTTAGCGGACTTGCCGATGCTATTGTTATAACCGAAGCCGCAATTAGTAGTGGCACGATGTCAACGGCCGCTCATGCCCTAGAGCAGGGGAAAGAAGTGTTCGTAGTACCTGGTAATATCACCAGCCCGATGTCGATGGGTTGTAATAAATTAATCAAACAAGGCGCCACGCCAATTACTTGCGCCGAAGATGTCCTAGAAATAATCGCACCAAGCTTATTAAAAAAGCAAACGCAATTACCACTCGGAAACGATATTAACGAAACTACAATTATAAAATTACTGCAATCTGGAATTAGGGATGGCGACGAATTACAAATCAGATCCAAAATCGATCCAAGTCTGTTTTCGAGTACTCTAACTATCATGGAAATAAACGGTATAATAAAACACCTTGGCGCAAACCAATGGAGTTTAAAATAATATAATATTAACAGTATACGAATTAGCTTTATTTATATGTAATGTTTACAAATCATAATTATTTTCGTAGTATAGGGCATTGTATCAAGTCACTATAATAAGCAAAAGAATTATATGAGCAAAAATCTAGTAATCGTCGAGTCACCAGCTAAAGCAAAAACTATCGAGAAATACCTTGGTAGTGATTTTAAAGTAATGTCCAGCGTTGGTCACATTCGCGGCATTATTAAAAAGGCTGGAGTTAACGGCAAACCGCCAATCGACACAAAAAACGGCTACGAAACTGTCTACGAAGTTGACGCCGACAAGAAAAAAGTAATTACCGAACTCAAAAAAGCTGTCAAAGAAGCCGAGACCACTTGGCTCGCAACCGATGAAGACCGCGAAGGAGAAGCGATCGCTTGGCACCTTGCGGAAGTATTGAAATTAGACCTAAAAACAACTAAACGTATTGTTTTTCACGAAATTACCAAAAGTGCACTCGAAGAAGCTGTTAAAAATCCACGAACAATCGACATGGACCTAGTGCGAGCACAACAAGCTCGTCAAATCTTGGACCGATTAGTTGGTTTTGAATTATCTCCAGTCGTTTGGAAAAAGGTTCCAGGCGGCAAATCAGCGGGACGAGTTCAATCGCCAGCTGTACGACTATTAGTCGAGCGCGAACGCGAAATCGAAGCCTTTAGCGAATCTTATGAATTCAAAATTACAGCCGAATTCAGCCACGGTGGAGAAATGATCAAAGCCGAACTCAATAACCGCTTCAAAACAGAAGACGAAGCGCATGAATTCCTAAATTCTCTAATAGATTCAAAGTTCACCGTCGCTAAAATCGTCACTAATCCAACAACTCGCAACCCAGGTGCGCCGTTTACAACTAGTACATTGCAACAAGAAGCCAACGCAAAACTTGGCTTTAGCGCCAAAGCAACCATGTCAGCCGCTCAGAAGCTTTATCAAGAAGGTAAGATTACTTATATGCGAACCGACTCGCTTAATTTAAGTGGTCAAGCAATCGCCGCGGCAACAGATTACATCAAATCAGCTTTTGGCGAACAATACAGCCAAGTTCGTACCTTCAAGACTAAAAACGCCAGCGCCCAGGAAGCCCACGAAGCAATTCGTCCGACCGACATGCGTCTTGAAAGAGCTACTAGTAACGAATATGACCAGAAATTATACGACCTAATCCGTCGCCGCACACTGGCTAGTCAAATGGCGCCAGCGAAGTTGGAAAAGACTACAATTACAATCGATATTTTGACAGCGAGCGGCGAAGCTATTGCTTTGCAAGCTAATCTGCAGCCCGAACTCAACGATGCGTCGGGACCATCCGTTGAGTCCGGCGCGAAGCCTAGCTTGAAAAGTAATGGCAAGCTGTGTTTCGAAGCCAAAGGCGAAGTAATCATCTTTGACGGCTTCTTGAAACTCTACGGCGGCAACAAAAAAGACGACGGAATCTTGCCAGCAGTCTCATCTGGAGACACGCTAGATCTAGCGTCGGCAAATGCCAAGCAAATCTTTGCCCGACCACCAGCACGCTACACAGAAGGTAGCTTGGTTAAAAAACTAGAGGATCTTGGAATCGGCCGCCCATCAACATACGCGACCATCATTAACACAGTCCAAGTTCGTGGCTATGCCGAAAAAGGTGAAGCCGAAGGTCGTCCACGCGATATTATAATTATGAATCTCGAAGGTAACGCAATTAATCGCGAAGTTATTCAGGAAAAAACAGGCTCGGATAAGGGTAAACTAATTCCAACCGCGGCTGGCGAAGTCGTTAGCGACTTTTTAACTAACCACTTCGATCAAATAGTCGATTACGGATTTACCGCTAGCGTCGAAGAGAGTTTCGACAAGATTGCAACTGGTGCTCTTGCTCGCAACCGCATGCTTGATGATTTTTACTTGCCGTTCCATAAACTTATTGAAGAATCTGGCGGCATTGATCGCAGCACCGTCGCAAAAGCTCGCGAAATTGGCCTTGACCCAAAAACTGGCAAAATAATCCTAGCACGATTCGGTCGTTTTGGACCTATGGTTCAATTAGGCAGCGGCGCAGAAGGTGAAGAAAAGCCACAATTTGCCCCAATGCCAGCTGGTAAAAAAGTAGAAACAATTACGCTCGAAGAAGCTTTACATGCCTTTAAGTTACCTCGAGTCGTAGGGGATACGCCAGAAGGTGTCGTAATCAAGGCAAATGTCGGCCGTTTTGGACCTTATATCCAAATAGACAAAACTTTTGTCAGTATCAAAACTTACGATCCACACACAATTACACTTGCCGAAGCACTCGAATTGATTGAAGCCAAAAAACAAGCTGACCGCGAAAAAAATATTGCTGACTTTGGCGACGGTATCAAAGTATTAAAAGGCCGCTTTGGACCATATATTACTGACGGCAACAAAAACGTCAAAATACCTAAAGGCACCGAACCTGCCGATATAACTCACGAGCAAGCAATTGCTTTGATTGCTGGCGCTCCAGCTCCATCAAAAAAGAAGCGAGTTATCCGTAAAAAAGCCACTAAAAAGAGCAAATAAATTCTTTAACATTATTTACTTTTCATGTCTACTTCATGATATAATGAGTGCAGTATACAAAATGTTTGACATTATAAAAATTATATTTTATAATACATACAGATTTATTTAATAACTTATTTCTTAGATGGGCAGAGGAAAGACAGGATAATGAACAATACACCAGAAAAACCGCCAGTAATCGATCTCCAATCAGACGTCAAAGAGATTCTTGCTACTATTGACCAAGAACGTGAGTGCGAGATTATTACACGACGATTCGGCCTTTACGACCGGCGTGAAACACTAGAACAGATCGGTGAATTATTAGGTATTACCAGAGAGCGCGTTCGACAACTCGAAAAAGCTATCCTTGGTAAGCTAAAAACTGCCGCAGCTGGCGGTAAAGTCAATAATATTGCCGCACTTGAAAAATCATTTATCCGACACCTTGCCGAACTTGGTCGAGTTGCTAAAGTTAGCGACCTAGCCGATCACATCATTGGACGAACTAGCAACCAACGCGAACGCGCATATGTAGCTTTTATTGCTGAACTATCACCAAACCTGACTGTTATTAACGAGAACGATAATTATTTTCATAGCGTCAGTATCAGTGAATATGGCGACGAAAAGAAGGTTCGAATTTTTGTTGACGAAATCGTCACAACTATCAAAAAGAACGGCGAACCGCTATCTATTGAAGCTTTGCACGACAAACTAGCGCATGAACACCCAAATCACGTCAGGGCGCTTGCAAGCACATCTAAACACCTTGCACACCTTAAAGATACTTGGGGTCTTATGAAATGGCCGACAGTTAATCCAAAAAACATCCGCGACAAGATTTATGTCATTTTGGCCGAAAACGGTCAACCGATGCACTTTTCGGATATCGCTAAATCGATCAAAGACAGCGATTTCAAACGAAAGAACGTTACAACTCAAGCTATTCACAACGAACTTATCAAAGATGGTCGCTTTGTTCTAATCGGACGTGGTATTTACGCCCTTGATAACTGGGGCTTTAGCCGTGGAACGGTGTCGGATATTATTGCTGATATCTTGAAGAAATCAGAAACACCGTTGCATCGCGACGAAATCGTCAAAGAAGTACTCAAAAACCGTCAAGTTAAAGAAACTACGATTTTATTGAATCTTCAAAACAAAACCGAATTTAAACGCGTTGCAAAAGCAACCTACATTTACGAACCAAAACAGAGTTAATCTAGTTGCGAAGTTTCGCAGCGAGTGAGATACTTGTATAGTAATTATGAATATAGTCATATCTATTTTGAATTTTTTATTGCAATGGTACATTTGGCTTCCGATCGTCGGCGGTTTGCTTTATTTAACTTGGCGAAATTATCAGCCAAAAGATCAAACTGTTGATACACATACCGAATCTGATCTGTTAATATTAGAAATTCCAAAAACAAATGACAAAAGTGAATTAGCGGCCGAACAATTATTTGCCAGCCTTCACGGTATATTGCGCGACCACGATGAATTAATTTTGAGCGGGGGGGTCCAAGAACACCTTAGCTTTGAAGTTGCATCTGTTAATGGCCAAATTCGTTTCTATGCATGGGTACCACGCACACTTCGCAGTTTCGTCGAAGGACAGATTTATTCGCAATATCCAAGCGTTCAAATCCGCAAAGCCGACGAAGATTACGTCGCTCACGAATTAGATCACAGCGTCGCATATTCGTCAGAAATTGTCTTATCCGACAGCGATATGTTACCGATCAAAACTTTTACTAACTTTGAAGTTGACCCACTTGCTGGTATTACTGGTGCGCTTGCCAAGCTTGAATCGACTGGTGAAGAAGTTTGGATTCAAATCTTGACTCGGCCACTTGCCGATGATTGGCATAAGGCATCTGATGGTTGGATTAAAAAGATCAAAAATGGCGAAAAACCGTCAAACTTTTCGACTTTCTTTAGTTACGCCGCTCAAATTATACAAGCACTTTGGCAACCACCAGAAGAGTTAAAAAAGAAGGAAACCGCCAAAGAATTATCAGAACGTGATAAAACTCGTATTTCAGAAGCCGAAAAAAAGGCGACCAAATTGGGATATCAAGTAAAAATTCGCTTGGTTTACCTTGGTGAAAGCACGACCAACGCACGTCTTCGCATGCAAGCAATCGTCGGTACATTTAAACAATTCAACAGTACTAATCTAAACGGCTTCAAAATGTCAGGCGCAAGCTTCAAAAAAGAAGATTTGTCCAAATACCGCTCTCGTGAATTTACAGATGACGGATTTGTGTTGAATATCGAAGAACTTGCCAGTGTATTCCACTTGCCGCACACTAACGTCGAAACTCCAAATGTCGTCTGGGCCAGCAGTAAAAACGCTGAACCACCTTCAAAATTACCAGTAATAACTGGCAAAAACGAAATTGACGAAAACATCAGTGCTTTTGGTATGACCAACTTCCGTGGGATCAACCACCAATTCGGCATGTTGCGCAAAGACCGCTCACGACATATGTACATTATTGGTCAAACCGGTGCAGGTAAGACTGGTACTTTGGCGCTTTTGGCATTATCCGACATCTATCACAACCAAGGCTACGCAATTATCGATCCACACGGAGATTTCGCAATGGACAACATGCGATTCATCCCTGGTAGCCGCCTAAAAGACGTGGTTTACTTCAATCCAGCCGACACCGCTTATCCGATGGGCTTTAATCCGCTCGAGATTACCGAACAAAACAAGAATCAAAAGCCAAACATCAGCTCTGAAGTTATCGGTGTGTTAAAGCGTATGTTCGGCGAAAGTTGGGGACCACGACTTGAATATATCTTGCGCTACACAATTCTAGCACTACTTGATCGACCATCAACCACCATGCTTGATATCACACGCATGCTAACTGACAAAAAATTCCGCCAAGAAACATTAGATTATTGCCAAGATACAGTAGTATTAAACTTCTGGAAAATCGAGTTCGCTAGCTGGAATGACAAATTCGTGGCCGAAGCTATCGCCCCAGTACTTAACAAAGTCGGTGCTTTTACTGCCAACCCTATCATCCGTAATATTATCGGTCAGCCAAAGTCGACCTTTAATGTTCGCGAAATGATGGACGAAGGCAAAATACTCATCGTCAATCTTTCAAAAGGTTTAATCGGCGAAGACAACGCATCTATTCTTGGGTCTTTCCTCGTTACCAAAATTCAGCTAGCCGCCATGAGCCGCAGCGATATTCCACGCATCGAAGACCGCCGTCCTTTCTATCTATACGTCGACGAATTCCAGAACTTCGCTACTGATTCATTTGCAACTATTCTCTCTGAAGCCCGCAAATATGCCCTTAACTTGACCGTCGCTAACCAGTACGTCAGTCAGATGAGCGACACAGTACGCGATGCAGTCTTTGGTAACGTTGGTACAATGATTTCGTTCCGTGTATCTGCCGATGACGCACCGCTTCTTGTTAAGCAATTCGAGCCTCAATTTGAAGCAGGTGACTTGTTGCAAATGCACAACCGCCACTTTGTCATTAACATGGTTATTGCTGGCGAAAAAGCTCCGGCTTTTAACGCTACAACACTAGCGCTACCACCAGCTCAAACTGATAACACCACTCAAATCATCGAAAATACTCGCCGCAATTTCAGTCGTCCGCGCGCCGAAGTCGAAGCCGAGATTAACGAAACTATTCGTCCACCAGAGAACCTGGTTCGAACAAACCCAATCGCTCAACAGCGTCAAGAGATCGCAAGACAGATTCAAAAGAACACTAATTCATCAAACAGCTCATTTATTAAACAGCTTGCTGATATGACGACTAACCCTGTCACAAAAACTGATCCAATAGATGAATACGTCAAACCTGTTCAAAAAATCGAAAAACAGCCAGAGAATAGAGAAGTGAAGCGTTTTGATCTTGCACTAGAAACCACTAAAGAAACGACTGATCACATTATCTCGACCGTTATTGATGACGCAACAGATACCGAAACTCGGCCAAAACGCAAACGTAACCGCCGAAAAAAGAAGACTAGTCAGACTGACTTTAATCCAAGCACTAAACCTCGCTTTATTATCGAAAATAAAACTGAAAACAGCGAAAATAACAGTCCTTCAGAGACAACTGTTATTCGTCCTGCTGTCAAAGAATTTACGCAAACCCCAGTTGAACCAGTTTTAGTTGAATCCCGCCACAACGCACCAGAAAAGCCTTTTATACAAAACCAGACCGAAACACCAATCCAATCCAACTTTGCCCCAAAACCGCCCCAGAAAGCCCCAGAAATAACTGTTATTAATAAACAACCGTCAACACCAGTGAACAACGAACCAGCTGATGACGGTATCCTCAGAATTAGACATTAACAACGTCTAAAACTGTTATTACAATATCGTATTGACATTTTGAACAAAATATAGTAATATATAAGTATTGGCTATTTTCAATAGTCATTGCACCACGCGGCATTGTTGTTTTACATATATACACCTACAGGAGGGTATAGTTATGAAAAAACGTTTTACAGCAATCATCGCCATTATGGCGGTCGCAGCAATCACGACGGCAGTATTTGCGAGTATTAGTACACTTCAACCGAAGAGCGCCGATGCGAGCGATTACGCATATCCGTCCGGCAAGCCGGCGGTTGCGGTAGTCATGTCTCCAGGAGAAGCCCCCCCGGTGGTCGACTCTGACGGCATTACCGATCCTCCGGGATCTGAATGCTCGTTATTGGCACCTAGTGCCACGCCAATTGTTGGCGTTCGGGATATTGACGTAAACAGCGTCGGTACGGCGTTGAATACGACAGACCCCGGTCTGCCAGCGGATTGGCTATAAAAGCCATCCAGCGCCAACAATGGCGCAAAAAAGCACACAGGCTATGCATTACACGCATAGCCTTTTTTATTTTTTAATAATTACAAATCAAGTATAAAAATCGACTGTTGATTATTATTGTATAATAATGTTGGTGATCAAAAAAACAGAGAGGGGGAGCTATTCTATGTCTAATAATCAAAAGACAGAAGTCAATGCCGATATCTCTAATGAAAGATCAGGCGAACCCAGGGGTTTACTCTTCTGGTTTGAACTGACTTTCGTCATTACATGTTCATTATTGCCATTTGTTTTAAATATTTTATCAAAACACAACTAAGTCATTCAAGTGCAATAATCTTATAGGCTACGACATTATCGTAGCCTGTTTTATTTTTAGATTACATACAAAGTTAGCAACTAGTAATTAACAATTCATAAATAGCCAGATCACAAAGTAGGGTTGTTTCATAAAATAGAACAAGCGGCAGAAAATAGAACAAAATTAGAACATGCAGTATTTAAGTAAAAATAAGGGCATAGCAATAATAAAATCACAAAATGCTAAAATTTAATATAAACAAAATCATTGACGCACGTATACAAAATAACAAAAGCCATAGCAAAAAACAAACTAACTAAAAAACATAGCCAAGCGGGGAATAGAATATCAAAAATATAATTATTGAACGTAGCAAATTAAAAATCCTACAAAACACGACGTATTCACATTCATAATTTATATATAGACTTAACGTCGCACAATGTATATTTTACGACATTGAATATATATAACATAGATGATTTAGAACCCGTCTATTATTAGCACTTACAGATGATAATTGCCAGTAATAGTAGGGGGATTGCCTATTGAACATATGTCGCGCTGTTAATACAAAAAAATAAATTTAATTAACTATCACGCCGTCAGTACACACGCTCATTATTGCACAATTCACATATATACCAATACTCAGCCCGTGGCTTGATTTGTAATATTTGCATTATATCGTGTATTATTGTTTTCCACAGATTTTTGAAACAGCACTACTTCACCACTTCATTATTTGACATATTTGCTTTTTTGTATTTTTATATTAAAATATATGTTTTTTAATTTTACCTGATTTTTTATAAAAATAAGAACAAAATTAGAACACGAATAGAGTAGATGGGAAGTGATACTTCTCTACTGGATTATTTATAAAAGGCTTTGCCGCTAACTCGAACGTCTATATATTTTGGTGACAGGCCATGGAGTGTAAAATGCTTTAAGGCGTTGCTCATATCTTCTACTTGCTCCCCCGCTCCCCTGTCAACATTAAATTTTATATAGGTTTCTTTATCTTTAAGATAGATGTCTAATTCCCTAGTAGTGTTCTTGGGGAGAACTGCCTGGACGACATTATATCCATTATTTTTTGACAAAGACACAACGTGGCCAACAAAGCCCAAGAAACGCTTACTAGCGATAGCCACCCCTGATTGCGGCGAAATACCAGAGTTATCAACTATCTGTACGCCAGGATCAACAAAGTAGTTTTTTTCAAAAGATACACCGTTGGCGTCAACGTAAAATTGCTGATTTTTCATCTTCCAACCAGCCACAGGAGTTCGTAGTGTAATAACAAAATCTGTCTCGCCAGGTTTAACGGTATTTCCGTGTCTTTTTATATTTTGAATTTCAGGATGCAAAACAGAGATATATTCGTTTAACGATTTACTATCAATCAAAAAACTAAGTCGGCTAAGTGGATTTGCGTCCAAAAAAGCGTTAATAGATTGAATATATGTTTTTTCATCAATCGCTTTATTAATATCAGTATTAGAACATCCGATCACAATACTAGCCGTAAGATTAGTCAAGATTAACCATAAAGCAATAATTGATAGTACAGAAACAGACAAAAGACCTGACAACTTGCGTCTTTTAATAGACAAGTGATGGACGTGAGTACGCGGTGAATCAAACGCTAGGGATTTATTAGAATTCGAACTTTGATCGTGTGACTTTATGGACGTAATTGTACCTACAATCGTACGACCACGACGAAAAGTATCAGAACGAGAGTTGTTCGAAGTTATGTCACTAGTTTCGCTAACACGGCGCCTTGCTGGAACGTCGGGTTGTTTCTTTTTAAATAAACCCATATTACTTACGTTAATTATATATGACTTTGAAGTGTTTTCAATGTATTGTTATTGTCGTGCGATCAAAAACATTAAAAGTTATTGTTTTATAGAGCCAAGTATCATGTCTGCGACTTCGGACGCCGCGTTTGGTTTTGCAAATGTCGACAAAGAATTTGCTATTTTTTTCGCTTTTTCTGGATCAGAAATTAAGCTTTTAATAGTATTAACGAAAATTGTTGAATCATTAATCATTTGTTCTTCGTCAATCGCAATAACAGCTTCTTTTTCCAAATAAACAGCCGTGTTCTTTATCTGATGACCACCAGTCAGTTTAGCGTTTGGGATTAATACGGTTGGTTTAGCAAGTGCCGCAAGTTCCAAAATAGTTGTCGCACCTGAACGTGCTACAACCACGTCAGCAGCCCCTAATAGTCCTGCCATGTCTTTAGACACAAATGAATGTAATTGATATCTATCGCTATCTGGTGGTGTCAAGGCACGTAGTTCATCATATTGAGCCGATCCAGAGACTAAAATTACCGAACAAAACTTTAATAATTCATCAAGCGTCGTGGCAACCGCGTCGTTAATACGCATAGCACCTAAACCACCGCCAGTGACAACCACTAACGGGAATTTTTCGCTCATCCCCCACTCTACTTTGGCAGATTTTTTTTCTGATTCAGAAAAAATCCTGAATTCTTTAGATATTGGAATGCCGACATATTTTGAAATAGCTTTTGGATAAGAATAGAACTCAAGCGGAGCGCCAGTTGCAATCGCAGTTGCCCACTTCGCCAAAATTCGGTTAGTTAGCCCTGGATGAGCATCTGAATCATGAATCACAAGTGGAATTCTGAGCAATTTAGCGGCAATTCCCACCGGCAAGCATACGTAGCCACCTTTGGTAAAAACCACGTCAGGACGCCAAAAAATCAAACGGAAAAAACTCTCAATAAAACCAGCCAACACCTTAAAGCTATCGACAAAATTTGCCAAAACTAATGATGGCCAGGTTATTTGCTGTAATAAAGTCAGGTGATTATAGCGACGCAACTTACCCGCCGAGATAGTCTTTACTGGTATTTTGTAGTCAAGGTGACTAATCACAGCTTTTGCTTGCGGCGCAAACTTTCGATCACACCAAAAACGGATCTCGGATTTAGGGTGTTGTCTCTTAATCTCGCGAATAACTGCCGCGACTGGTGTGACGTGACCGCCCGACCCCCCGCCGACCATTAGAATTTTCATATTTATTCTCCTTTACTCTTGATGAGTGAACCGTTAAACCAGATAGTTGGAACGCTAGACCTAACGCTGCCGCAATAAACATCATACTCGTACCGCCGAAGCTCAACAGTGGCAATGTAATGCCCGTCAAAGGGAAAACTCCTGTCATTGATGCTATATTTAATATAACATGCGTACCAAACCAACCAAAGACGCCCGCAACTAATAATTTCATTCTCAGATCAACCAAATGATCGGCAACCTTCAATAATCGCATCAAAAGTGCTGTAAATAATGCCAAAATAGTCACCAATCCAACCAAACCAAAGGTTTCGCCCATAATCGCAAATACCGAGTCGTTAATCGCTTCAGGTAAATAACCTGTCGCTTGAACGCTATTACCTATACCGACGCCAAATAATCCGCCCGTACCGATAGCAATCTTGGCGTGTTCAATATGATAGTTATCTCCACCAGATACTGTTTCGGATGAGCTATCCCCTTGCAAAAAAGTCATCACTCGTTCCATGCGGTGTGCTTCGCTAAAAATCAACAATGAGCCCACTAATAAAACTAAGAACAGTCCAATTGCTATATTCTTTTTGCTAATCCCACTCATAAACAACATGGTAGCGACAATTCCTGCTAGCGATATACCCGTACCCATGTCACGCTGCAAAACCACTACAAAGAACATTGAAATTGCAACGATTACGCCTATTGGAATAATCGTTTCATTGAAATCATTTATTTTTTTATCTCTGGCTTTTATGCCAAGAAAACCCGACATAAATACCAAAACCGCAAACTTCAAAATTTCAGAAGGTTGCAAACTACCAAAAAAACCCAAATTAAACCATCGGGTCGCTCCAAGGGTTTTTTGAGCAATTCCCAGGTCAGCTGCTCCAGCAATAGCTAATACCAAACACGCAATAAATGAAAATATGAGCATCTTTCCCGAATGTTTTGCGAGTAATTTGTATGGTATCATTGACATCGCAAAAAAAGCACCCAAGGCAATCCCAAGACTAACTAACTGTTTTACAAAGAAATAAGAGTCACTATAGCTACTGCCGTAAGCATTGTTCATAACATTGGCACGCTGTGGCCCAATAGCATAGATAATTATCAAACCAAGCAACATCAACAAACCCATATAAAGGATTATTTGATAGTCTGGGCGATGTGGCCGAGAAACTCCAAAACCAGCAGATTGGTCAGAATCACTCACCGCGCTCATAATCGATTCTCTGCGGCTAATATTGGCCATTAAGAGATGTGACCGCCTGCCATTGCAGCTAGAATTCCAATAAATGCAGCAACCGCAGCAATTACCCAAAAACGCATAACAACTTTAGTTTCTGGCCAACCAGTTGCTTGCAAATGCTGGTGAATCGGCGCCGAAATAAATACTTTTCTACCAAAATATTTCTTGCTAGTAATTTGAATCAAACTTGAACCAGCTTCGATTACAAACAGAATTCCAATTATAGGCAATAATAGCAATGAATTCGTCAACATTGCAACCACGCCGAGTGATGCACCAAGCGCGAAACTGCCGACGTCGCCCATAAAAAAGCGTGCAGGGAAAATATTAAACCAGAGATAACTAAGCAATGCCCCAATTGCAGTCATACAAAAACCAGCCAAAGCGATTTGGTTTTGCATCATGGCAATAACGCCGAATGCGCCGTAGCTTATCATCATAAGTCCACCAGCCAATCCATCAAGCCCGTCGCTGATATTAACGGCGTTACCAGTAGCAACAACCGCAAAAGCAAAGATTGGTATAATCGCAATACCTACTTGCCACTCGCCTATAAATGGTATGTGAATTGCAGAGAATGCAAGATCAGATAAATTAGAATAAAAGAACCACCCAAGCCCCAAACCAAGCGCTGTTATCATCAAAAACTTAATATTTGAACGAAGTCCAGCTACACCGCCGCCATTACCTTTTAGGTTAATAATATCATCAATCAAACCAACAAGTGCGCCACCGATAAATGCAGCTAGTGGTAACCAGGTTTGACCGCGGTTCGAGTTCATTAATAAAGTCACGACAGCAACAGATAGAACAAAGATAATTCCAGCCATAGTTGGAATATTGCGTTTAAATTTTTCGGCATGAAGTTTATTAAAAACTTGTAATTTTTCACCAGTCGTACTGGTGGTTCTCTGTTTTTTCCAGAATTTATAACGATATGCAAAATACGTATAAACTGGGGTTAATAACATCGCCAAAAAGAACGAGGCGACACTCAAGAAGAAAGTTCCTGTTAAATCTTTAGTAAATTCCCCTAATTCCATAACCCTTCTTTCTATTATGCACTTGGTTGCAATTTTAAATAATCAATCATCCAGTTTGAAATATCAGTAAAGATAGGCAGCGCGTCCTTTGATCCGGACATACCCTTGTGCTTGCCTGATACTTGTACCATTATGACATAGTTTGACAGTTCTTCACTACCCCCAAAGCCCAAATACGTGCCAACTGTTTCATCCTCGGAATAAGCACCATTTTCGATAACTTGCGAAGTTCCAGTCTTGCCACCTACGAAGTAGCCAGCCTTATCTACGCTCGTGTAAAAAGTACTGCGCGCTACTTGAGTCATACGACGAACTTCGTCAGCTGATGTTTTTTGTAAAGTTCGTGTCGGATCAGCTACTTTACTTGGCTCAAAAGCACCTTTGCTGTCGATTTTTCCAGCAATAACAGTTGGTTTATAATAATTTCCGCCATTCACGACAGAACAAAATGCCGACGCCACCTGAATCATCGTCACATCCATACCTTGTCCAAATGACATATTCGAATAACGAACTGCGTTGCCTTCACTTGTTGCTGGCGAGATTACCGTGCCAGCCGCTTCGTTATCAAGTTCTATGCCAGTAGATTTTCCTAACTGAAATTTATTATAAAAATAATCATACATAATATCCCTAGAGCCGCGCGTAATCGAATTACCATCACCAAGCATTTTTGCGATAGTCACAAAACCAGTATTCAATGACCAGTTGAGCGCTGTTTGGTAAGTTATAATTCCAGTATGACCCCTGGCGGCATTGCTAATTACGCGGTCGTCAACCGTAATATGGTCAGTATTATTATAAGTGGACTCAGCCGATACAACACCTTTATCTATACCAACTGCCATAGTGAAAGCTTTAATGTCCGAACCTGGTTCGTAAGGCGCCGATATAACAGAATTATTAAATGCCGCAACATCAGTGACTTCGCTTAGTTTAGTTGGATTATAAGTCGGCAAATTTGCCATCGCTAGTACTTGACCGTTTTGTGGGTTCATAACAATTGCACTAACTCCATCTCCACCGGACCGAGCAAGACCATCGGCTAGAGCTTTTTCAACCTTGGATTGTACGTTTCGATCAATCGACAAGACAATATTTTCGCCGTCAATTGCTGGCTTATTTATGTTCTTGTCACCAATCGTTAAAGGCACATCACTAACATCGGTAACTGATTGTAATAATCCGTCTTCGCCAGCCAGCTTTGATTCCAAATATCCTTCAACTCCATACTTACCTACTCCACTGTGATCCACAAATCCCAAAACTTGTGACGCTAGCTGATT
This sequence comes from uncultured Saccharimonas sp. (SeqCode), assembly GCA_964575635.1. Taxonomy (GTDB): domain Bacteria; phylum Patescibacteriota; class Saccharimonadia; order Saccharimonadales; family Saccharimonadaceae; genus UBA1547. The sequence goes on from CAZNQY010000007.1 coordinate 25,427, forward strand.
TTCTGGATAAACCCGTTGGGTTTCTTTTTGAAATCCAATACCACGCAAACCAGCGTCTTTAATTTTATTAGCTTGAGTTTGGCTAACTTTCGTAGCTAATATTTGATAGCGACTATCTGTTTTATCTAATAATTCTTGCAGATTAGCCCTAGCGTTTCCGCCAGCCACTTGCTTGATAGTGTCGATGATTTTTGCGTCATCTTTTACCATTTGCGGATCGGCAAAAACAGTATAGACCGTCTGATTCATAACAAGCGCAACTGGCTTCTCGCCATCAAGAGCATATATTAATCCCCTTTTTGCAGGAATTGTTAGCCTTTTAATTTGTTCGCTATTTGCAACTGATACATAATAATCATGTTTTATAATTTGCAAATAAAAAAGTCGCACAAAAAATACTGCCATAATGATAAACATTAAGGCCGCTAATATTTTCGAGCGACTTCCTTTTTGTAGTTCTAGATTCATAAAATCCTATTGCTGGGTAGCGTAATCTGTCGATGCTGGCGTCGTCATAGTCGATGCAACACTACTACTCTTGATTGATTCAAGTGCAGTTAATCTGGCATTTTCAACTTCCAAATCAGCTTTTTCTGTATTAAGTTCAGCTATTTGGCTATCAATCCGTTGCGTTTCGTAATCATAACTAGTCACACGTGTTGCCTGAGTTAGATAGATCAAACCAAGAACAGTAATCATCAATGCAATTAGCACTGTGTGAGTTACGGGGCCAAGTTTGATAGCCGAAACGTATGCGACGGTATTTTGGTTGCGTGACCAATTCTGTCGGCGTCGACTGCTAAAATTTTGGGTACGTGAATTATTATACATTGTGGTGGATGTTTTCTATTTATTTTTGTTTTTGCTTCAGTAAAACCCGCCCCCTACTAGAGAGGGCGGGATAAAAGTCAGCTTATTTTACGCGAACAGATACAACTTGCGCGATGTCTGTGCACTGTACTGGGATGTGAATTGGCATGGTGTTTTGCCCTTTCTTTTTTTATTTTTTGTTTTTTATTTTTTCAATGCGACTCGTAGTTTTGCGCTACGTGATCGCGGGTTGTGAGCGTCGTGAATGTCTCCGGCAACAGGTTTTTTAGTCAATGGCTGCAATATTGCTTCAAAGCCAGCGTCAAATTGCTCTTTGAAGTAACGTTTTACCAACCTGTCTTCCAAACTATGGAAGCTAATGATACCAACTCGCCCGCCCGCTTTTAGGAGGCGTGGCAAGTTTGGCAGCATGTCTTCGACTTGTTTTAATTCGTCGTTGACAGCAATCCGGATTGCTTGAAAGGTACGCGTAGCTGGGTGGCTTTTTTTCCACTTACCACGGTAGAGATCTTTTATCAAATCGGCTAGATCACCAGTATTTTCTAATGGCCTACTACGGACAATCGCTTTTGCAACTGACATTGAGAAACCAATCGGCTCTTCACCATATTGATTAATAATACGCGCTAATTCTTCGACAGGAGCGGTGTTAACCAGCGTTTTTGCGCTTTTCTCTTGTCGTTGATCCATTCGCATATCTAGCGGACCGTTATTTGTAAAGGAAAACCCTCGCTCGTTTTGATCGAGTTGTGGTGACGACACCCCTAAGTCAACCAATATCATATCGAATTTCTGCCCCTTTTCCGCTAGCCTTTTTACAGCTTCACTGAAATCGGTATGCATTAATGTCACCCCTTTGTCTGAAAATGATGATAAGCATTTTATTGCATTCTCGTCACGATCAACCAAAACGGATTCGTTAAAATTCCCAGTTTTTTCCAGAATACGTCCAGCATGCCCACCATAACCCGCCGTTAGATCGAGATAACTCTCGCCTACTTTTGGATTCAGCAGTTCAACTGTCGCTTCCAGTAACACTGGTATATGCACTGTATTGTTTAGTTGGTGTTCTTTTGTACTCATCGCTTTTCATATTTTACCATGATTAGCGGTTCGAGATCACCTAACTGGTAGCAAGCTTTTTGTTTTTGTGTGCTCATGTTTTTGTTTTTGTTGATAAGTTTCCGAAGAGTTCCAAGTATTGGATGTCTTTGACAAGCACAATCTTGATTCGAACAATTCGGGTGAGAGACTTATGTGTGAGGTGGAGTTTTTTGGGAGGTGTGTTTTTGAGAAAGGTGCATGAATTTTTTAAAGTGGATCAATGTCCACCGCTTTACTACCAGATAGTTGATCTCGAGAGTTCTTTTTTACTATCTGTTGCCGATTTGTTAATGTGCGATTTACGGGTTCACCTAATCATCGTAACCGGGTGGCATAATACGCCAATAATTCCCGACTCTGACAGCAGATAGTTCGCGATCAATTCCAGCGTAATCTAGTAAATGTTGCTCTACTACGATACGACCTTGTTTTTGATCGAGTTCTGTCTCGGTTTTACCGCGCCTGAACCTAACGTTAAGATCAGCAATCTTTTCGTCAAAGATACTGCTATTGCCAAGTGCTGGTTCTACTTCTCTATCCCAAACTTGTTTTGGATAAAGATGCAGGTATCTACCGAAACCTCGAGTAATCACTACACCGCTGGCGAGTTCTTTTCGAATTTCAACGGGTATCGTCAAACGACGCTTATCGTCAAGTTTTCTTTCGAAATAATCTAGACCGGCCATGTTTTTGATGCCCTCTTTGGATCCGCTTAGGTTATTTTTAATGTTTTAGTGGTTTTTGTTTTTGTTTTCCAGTGAGTTGTTACCCACTGATTTCCACTAACCTAACTATACTACCCACAATTACTCACTGCAACCCCCACATGCAACAATTTTAATAAGACTTTTGCCACTTATTCACAGTTTTGTGGATAAATGCTGTGGATAAACCCAAGATACTAGTGTTATTTTTGGTTAAAGATTTCAACAATCGCATTTGCCACGGCATCGGCATCGTGTCGAATCAAAGATCTGACAACAGGTAAAGAATCCCTGCTATCAACTCTAGCTAATTTTCCCAAAAAGTTGCCAGAAACAGCCTCATACGATGCTGTCTTCAAAATCTTTTCATCAATTTTCGTTAAATATGCTTTTTCTTTTTTATAGCGCTTCATTAATTCTTTGTTAGGTTTTTGGTCGTTATAAAGGACATAATCCAAAAAAGGCTCTCCAACAAAACGTTCAATCTCGGCGGCATGATCTGATACGGTAAAATTATCAGTTTGACCATGCTTCGTTACTAAATTAGCCACATATATACACGTCGCATCGGTTTCAATTAAAGCCTTCTTAATACCGTCAATCACTAATAGTGGCCCTAGGGATGTATAGATATCACCTGGTGAAATAACAACAATGTCCGCCTGCTTTATCGCCATAACAGCCATCTGATTAGCGGATGCTTCTGGAATAAGCGATAAATGTGCTTTGCGCGGATCATTTTTGAATACTTCAGCATCAATCGCCTGCTCGCCGTGCAGGATTGCGCACATATTTGGCCATTCCATCCTTAAACGCACATTATCAAGAGTAGCTGGTATTACTACACCCTTTACACGCAGTACATCCGAGGCGGTTTCGACTGCTTCGTTGAAATTTCCGTTCATTTTCTCGAGTGCCGTCAAAAACAAGTTGCCAAAAGAATGACCAGAAAAAGTCCCCTCGCAAAAACGATAGTTAAAAAGTTCGCGAACCTTTGGTGATTCACTTAAAGCCACCAGACATTGCCTAACGTCCCCTGGCGGTAAAACTCCAAGTTCATCCCGCAAGACACCAGTACTGCCACCGTCGTCAGCCATATTAACAATTGCCGCAAGTTGCGATGTATGCAATTTCAAAGAAGAAAGCAACGTAAAGTTACCCGTTCCGCCACCAAGGACCGCAATCTTGATATCACTTCTCGCAAAAGGCTCGTTCATTTAACACTATTATATAACAAATTTAACTAATAACATCTTCGCCAAAATGTTTTTGCAGTCGCATTGTTACCGATCCTTCGTGACGACCTAGTTCTTTACTGATTTCAGTTATTGCTGCCCCGTTCAAGAATCGCTCTTTTAATAGCGCATCCTGTAAAGGCTCCCACGGCTTATAAGCATTAGGGTGAGTTTCGCGCATCTTGGCTATTTTATCTTGCCAACTGACTTTTGATTTAGTCTTTTTAGGTTCGATGTTGACTTTTTTACTACGGTCTTCAATCTGTTTTTCCAGATGAGCAAAACGTTTATTTGCCCTGGCTGCCTTATCGCGAAGTTCAACATCAATTCTTTGCGCTTCCCCACTAACCCTTAGCGCCATCTGGTTAATTCCAACTAAATACAAATTGGATAAGTTTTTTACTCGACTTAATGCAACATAGCCCATACCTTCGACAAAGGCTTTACGTAGGTCGATTCTTGCAGAGTCAAGCGTCATACCTTGTGATTTGTGAACCGTAATAGCCCAAGCTAAGCGCAAAGGTATTTGCGATACACTCGCCTTCTTTTTATCACCATCGCGAAGTTCCCAGGTTTCTGGCATCATATTAACTACCTTGCCATTCCTGAATTCGACAACTGGATATTCGGTCACGGCTTCAAAATCAATAACCGTTCCAATACTGCCGTTCACGTATTTCTTATCAAGGCTGTTTTTGACCGCCATAACTAAAGCACCTTTTTTGAGCCTAAGTGTCTCTGGTGCCAACACCGAACGTTTCAAAGAATCAACATACGTCTTGCTGCCCGTTGTAGCTGAAGTGTAAAACAGCTCATCACCCGGCAAGGTGTCTAATTTGGCATCGTTTATTCGATCAACATCCATATTAACCGTGTGAAGTTCGGTTAATTCCTCGTTAGTATCAGGATTGGTGTCGACTCGAGCAAGTAGCGCCTCGGCATGATGGCGGCGCAGTTCGCCAGATCGCATCGAATTCAAAATATCCAATAATTTCTCATCGTCTTGGCGATGTTGTTCTTCCAGGTAGCAAATAGCTGGATCGAGTTCCTGCCAGACATTACTATTAACAACAAAACCGCCAGCTCGTGAATCGCCCCGGTTGATCGGTGGCAATTGGAAGAAATCACCACTCATAATAATCTGAATTCCGCCAAATGGCTCGTCTTTTTTACGAACACCACGACAAATCTGATCAACCAAATCCAAACGAAAATCATGCAACATACTGATCTCATCAATTACTAGTACATCAGTTTTTTCAATAGTTTCACGGCGGCTTTTTGACATATTATCAAAAAATCCATTATGCAAATCATCGTGGATTCCCATGCCGCTCCAAGAATGTATTGTCGATCCACCCAGGTGCGTTGCCGCCAGGCCAGTTGTAGCCGTAACGGATACATGTTTGCCTTCACTTTTAGCGAACTTGATAAATTGATTGAGCACAAAAGTCTTGCCGGCCCCCGCTGGACCAGTCAGCAACACACTTTCTCCCGAAAGCATTATCTCGAGCGCCATCCCCTGTTTCATTACTCTAATTATAGAACAGTCTATCCTATAAAACTAACTTTTATCAAAAAGAACAACGTCTTTAACGTTGTTCTTTTATGATTTACAATTCTAGCTTCGTGGCGGTTCGCCTTCCGGGTCATCTAATAGTTTTTTGCCTTTGATTTCATAGCGTTTGCCGGTGACGTGACTTGTGACGTAATCTTCGTTAATTAAATTAACAAACATATCCAGATCATTACCATCCATAATAATAATCGCACCAGTGTCATCAGACATTAATTCCAATTGCATTTCGTCAGCATATTCAATTACCTGCTCTTGTGTAACCACACCCACTTCAAGTTTTTGCAATTTAGTTACCGTTTTTTTACGATCACGGACCATAGTTTGCAAGTCCATGCCTTCAACAAAACTCAAACGATAGACCTTTTCGATTTCTGAAACTTTCTGATCAGCCAAGGCT
>CAZNQY010000008.1:0-30618 GCA_964575635.1 uncultured Saccharimonas sp. (SeqCode)
TACTTTTTGCGGCTCAAAAAGTAGTACGTCTTTGGTTCTTTTCGAAAAGAAAGAATAAAATATAAATTATTAAAACTATTGTCATTGACGCACGTAACACTTTAACCTATACTATCTATTGACAGTCTGCTAGTAGCAGGCTTTTAATTTGGGAGACGAAATGTTCAAACTCAAACGTAACAAAAAACCAAAGGTTCAAAAACAACCTGGCAAAATTCGACTATTCTTTAGACGAATTGGTAACTTTAAAATTATTCGAAAACCAGTCAACGGTCTAAAAGCTATTGGTGGTTATTTCGCAGGTTCATGGGAAGAATTAAAGATGGTCCGTTGGACTAATCGCAAAGCAACCTGGAGTATGACGTTCGCCGTTATCGCTTTCTCGTTTGTCTTTACTGCTTTGATCCTACTTTTGGATATAGCGTTCAAAGAATTATTTAACTTAATATTGAAATAAGGAAGATCATGTCAAAAAACCGATACGATTCATCACGACAATGGTATGCAATTCATACATACAGCGGCTACGAAGAAAAAGTAGCTGACAATATCCGCCAACGCATCAACGCAGTTGATATGGCAGACAAAATCTTTGACTGCTTGGTTCCAAAAGAAAAGCAAATCGAGATCAAAAATGGTAAACGTAAAGTTGTTGAAAAGAAAATCTTCCAAGGCTACGCACTAGTTGAGATGAAACTAACTGACGAAACTTGGTACATTATCCGCAACACTCCTGGCGTTACAGGGTTCGTAGGAACTGGCACAACTCCAACCCCAGTATCTGATAGCGAAATTACCAAGATCAAGCGCCGCATGGGTGTCGAAGATCCAAAGCACAATATCGACTTTAACCTTGGTGAAGTTATCAGCATTATCGACGGTCCATTCAAAGGCTTTGACGGTGCGATTTCTGAAATCGACAACCAAAAGGGCAAAGTTAAAGTACTTGTCAGTATGTTTGGTCGCGATACATCAGTAGAACTTGACGCATTGCAGGTCCGTAAGGTATAATATCCCGCGTTACGTAAGCTTCTATTTACGAAATAACTAAAGCTCTAACAGATTAAAGAGTAACGCTAATTCATTAGTGTATGGAATTATCCATAAATCTATAAGGAACAATATGGCATCAAAGAAAGTTATAGGAAATTTGAAATTACGAATTCCTGCAGGCCGAGCTACCGCAGGTCCTCCAGTTGGCTCAACACTTGGTCAATGGGGTCTAAACATGATGAACTTCATCAACCCATTTAACGAAGCTACGAAAGACTTGATGGGCAAGAACGTTATCGTTCACCTAAAAGTTTACGAAGATCGTACTTACGACTGGGTATCACTTGGTCAACCAGTTGACGATTTGATCCGTGAAAAGATCGGTATCCAAAAAGGAAGTGGCAAGCCACACTCTGACAAAGTTGGAACAATCACAAAAGCTCAAATCAAAGAAATCGCGGATATCAAGAAAGAATTCTTGAACGCAATCGATGATGAAGGCCGAATGAAGATTATCTCTGGCTCTGCACGCTCAATGGGCGTCGTAGTAGTTGACTAATTAATTCAACGACAAAAATACCGCGAGTTAAATCGCGGTATTTTATTTTGCGTAAAAACACAAAACATAAGCTATAATTAATATTAATGAGTGGGCAAATCATTACCGATCGACAAATCGAAGCGTTTTTAGCGCTTTTTGATAACAATCCACTAGAAGCCGTCAAGGCAATCTCGGCATATTCCAAAAAGGATAAACCGCAAGTTATTGAACGGGCGAAAAATACAAACCCAGTTATTATAAATATCGAAAACATCAGTAAAACCTATAAAATCGGTAAACAAAAAGTTTCAGCCTTAAACGGCGCAACCCTTCAGATTCATAGCGGCGAACTAGTTGCGATTACTGGCGCTAGTGGTAGCGGCAAATCAACATTATTACAATTGATCGGCGGACTTGATAAGCCAACTAGCGGTGTCATCGAGGTGGACGGAGTTAAATTAGATAAACTACGGGACGGAAAGCTGTCGACTTTTCGCAACAAAACGATTGGATTTGTTTTTCAATTCTTTTATTTGCAACCCTTCCTGAGAGTTTCTACTAATCTGGAAGTCCCTGGAATGTTCGCTGGTACTAAGCGCAAAAAACGACAAGAGAACATCAATAAACTAGCCGAAGCTGTCGGATTATCCGATCGTATGCGACACTTTCCCAGGGAATTATCAGGTGGTCAAATGCAACGAGCGGCAATTGCCAGAGCGTTATTAAATAATCCTAAAATTTTATTAGCCGACGAACCAACTGGTAATTTAGATAGCAAAAACAGTGAAGCGATAATTCAACTTTTCGAAAAAATCAGAGCTGACTTTGGTACGACGGTCATTATCGTTACCCACGATTCACAAATCGCAGCCAGGGCTGATCGCGAAATCAGATTAAGTGATGGGGTAGTTATATGATAAGATTTTCTGACGCAATTATATTGGCACTAACCAAATTAAAGACTCGCAGACTACGAACAACACTGACAGTTATTATCGCCAGTCTACTATTCAGCACCCTTGTGGCCGCAACCTTAATAATTCAAGGTGGTTTAGATAGTTTTAGTAAATTTAGCGAGCAAAGTTTGGCTGGTAAATATCTGGTATCCGCAACATATCAAACAAACACAGGATATGCCAATGACTCGACTCCAGATTCAGTCAAAAAACGTGCACTCGAAATATATAACAAGACGATTACTGATAAAAAAGCGGCGGCGAAAAAACTAGGCATTGAATATGACCCAACGTCAGAGCAAAAACCAATCGATAAATTCGGCGACACCGAATATTTAATGGGCTCTGCACCGTCTGCTGCAAAAGCGCTTTACGAATATGCTTTAACTCAACCGTCAGCAAAAGAATTGCTAACCAAAAAACTAAATGACAATGGTTTTGTAAAAGCCTACGAATCAACGTATAGCAATATTTCTGACGGCGGCATTAAAGTTCTCAAAAATAATACCGAAGATTTTACACAAAGTGATCCAATGCCAAATGGAAGTTATAGCACCATGGATGTCAGCTCTGGCTGGACTTACATCGATCAAGCCATAGCAAAACCTTTTATGTTATCAGACGAGCAGCTCAAAAGACAAACAAACACAACCGATATTCCAATAATTGCGCCAATATCAAAAGTCGAAGAAGCATTAGGATTAAAGAAATTAGCAAAAAATACCAGTCCGACTGAAAAATTAGACAGAATCAAATACATCAAAAACCATGCAGAAACGGCTACTTTTACTGCTTGCTATCGCAATAGTACGTCTCAGTCGCAAATAGCCAGTGCAATCGCTACAGCAAAAGAAATCACTGCCAATAAAAATAACAAAGATTATATCAAACCATCATTAATCTATGGATTACCTGATGCTGGATCATGCGCACCAGTAAAAATTATCAGTGACACCAGAACTGAATCCGAAAAATCATACGCGCGGAAACAAGCTGAATTCGATAAATTATTCGACAATATAATCGACCCAGTACAACAAAAAATAACATTCAGAGTAGTTGGTTTGTCACCAGAAAGCGCAAACTCTGATAGTTTATCTGATATTTCGGGAATAATTAGCATGATTGCGGGATCGACATTAAACGGCAGTTGGGTAGTTCCAAATCAATTATTCGAAAGTATGCCAAACTACCACGATTTTGACAGATTCGTACAACCAACAAAGCCAACCGATGCTATGGCATATAGCTATTCACATTACATCGTTGAGCTCAAAGACGCTGAAGCAGCAAAACACTACTACAAAGATCTAAGCTGCAGCCAACAATGGTGTAATGAAGGCATGATGATTTCGTACTTTGGAATCAATAGCGTACTGATCGATGAAATGAAAGAACAATGCATGAACTTCCTTAAATACGCGGCAGTTATCGTAGGGGCTATATCAGCCATAATCATGATGGGCATGACGGGACGAGTGATTGTTGATAGTCGTCGAGAAACTGCAGTATTCAGAGCAATTGGAGCAAAGCGCAATGACATTCGATTGATTTACAATAATTACACATTAATTCTTTGTTTCATAATCATTATTACGACGTTTATTCTCGGATTCATAGAAGCAGCCTGGGTTAATTATATTTATTCACCTAATTTAACAATTCAAGCTCATTTAACATACATCTTTTCAAATGATAATTTAACCTTTTTACTAATTGGTTTATGGCCACAAGCTTTAATTATAATAGCTATACTAATAGTCCTTGTTGGAGTGGCTGGAATGGCGCTTCCGTTGTCTCGTAATTTACAACGTAGTCCTATCAAGGATATGAGAGACGATACTTAACATGAACGTTATTATTTCAAATTACTTATGTTAATATATAAACACAATGATTAAAAGCCAAAAATCTAATCGAGCATTCACAATTGTTGAACTTTTAGTAGTTATTGTAGTAATCGGCATTCTAGCCGCAATCACTATAGTTTCATATAGCGGTATAGCCAAGAGGGCAACTGAAGCAACCCTTCAATCAGACCTATCAAATGCGGCCAAACAATTAGCTATGTATTATACGGATAATGGAGTTTACCCAGTTGCAATTGAATGCCCAAGTCCAAACGCTACTAATATCTGCTTGAAGGCTAGTGGATCTAATACTTTTACCTATACATCAGATAATGGATCAATCCCAACATTCTCTTTGATATCCACAAACGGCACTACAAAATATAAGGTAACCAACAATTCGTCTCCTATTGCTATTAGTGCGCCAAGTTTGACGTCACCGACTGTATCGTCAATTACAAACAATAGTGCAATTTTGGGTGCAAATATAACTGCGACTGGTGGCGAGATAGTAACGTCTAGCGGAATTTGTTGGGGTACGTCGCCAAATCCAACGACAAATTGCACCGCCACGCCAGTTGGATCTTTATCTCCTCTAGCTTCTCCGACCGTACCAACGGGAACTAATCCGTTTGAACTCGTAATCTCAAAAGATGGTTTATTTGCCTATGCTTTAAACGTCACCTCTAAAACAGTATCGGCATATAGTAGGGATGTAAATACTGGTTCGTTGACGGCTATTGGCTCAGCTGTAGCTACTGGAGCTAGTCCGTATGGCATGGCAATTAGTGATAATGGTGCATCTCTATATGTGACTAGTATCTCTGCGAACAATATTTCGATGTATAGTCGAAATACTTCTACTGGAATACTAACTCCTATCGGATCACCAGTCGCTACCGGAACTAGTCCTTGGAGTATTGTAGCTTCACCAGACGGAACATCAGTTTATGTCGCAAACAGTGCTACTAATAATATTTCGATGTATAGTCGGAATACGGATACTGGATTATTAGCTCCTTTAGGTACGCCAACTATAGCAGCTGGCTCATCACCATATAATATTATTATTTCGCCTGATGGGAAATCAGTATACGCAAGTAATTATCAAGGTGCTAGTGTTTCAATGTATAGCCGTAACACTTCAACTGGTTTGCTTACAGCACTGTCACCTGCGACTATTAATTCTGGCACTCTTCCGATTGATTTAGCAATCTCGCCAGACGGAGCTTCGGTGTATAGCGCTAATCAAACCGGCGACAGTATTTCGATGTATACGCGCAGTATTAGCACCGGACTATTAACTGCTATGGTTCCGGCTACAATTAATCCAGAATTACGTCCGATGGGCATTGTTGTATCTAATGATGGAACTTCGGTCTATGTAGCAAATGGCAACTCGGGGAATATGTCGATGTTTAGTCGAAATACGAGTAATGGCATATTGACTGCGCTTAGTCCAAAATCAATCAATACTGGCAATGATCCAAGAGGTATCGTAATAAGTAATGATGACAAGAATATTTATATTATTAGCTATAGTGCTAATAATGTGATGATGTTTAATAGAAATGCCAACACTTCTACGGGTGTGTTTACTCAGATCCGAACAGGTATGCCAGCAAACACATTAATCTATTATCGTGGTTATGCTATTAACAGCATCGGGACTAGCTACTCGGCTGACGGAACGTTCACTACATTATAGAGTTATCGTGCTAAAATATATTTATATGAATAAACATAAACTCAATCGAGCTTTTACAATTGTTGAACTTTTAGTAGTAATCGTAGTTATTGGAATTTTGGCAGCAATCACTATGGTCTCTTATTCTGGAATATCAGCAAGAGCGACAACATCTGCAATAAAAACTCAACTTTCTGATAATTCGAAATTATTAAAAATGTATTATATAGACAACGATTCTTATCCAACAGCACTAGATTCCGATAACTGTCCGACAACTCCAGCTATCAGCAAGCAATATTGTCTAAGAACGCTAAAAAATTCAACTTTAACCTACACAGGCACTGTAACTACTTTTAATTTATCAATCAAAGATAGCTCAAGCGGTCTAGCTTACAGTATTTCCGAGAATGATAATATCGCACAAGTTACAGCACCTACGGATCCAAGCTACATAGTGTCCTGGGGCGGACCAGCGGGAGAAGATCCGTCTTCAATATTACAAACCAGTGATGGTGGTTTTATAATTAGCGGTACTACTAGCAGTTTTGGTAACGGAAATACAGAGGCCTTCATTGCTAAATTTAATTCAACAGGCAACCTGTCTTGGACTCGAACATGGGGTGGGGCTAGTAATGATAGTGCAAGCTCATTAGTTATCAGTTCTGATAATGGCTACGTATTAACCGGACAAACATCAAGCTACGGAAGCGGGTTGGCGGATGCCTTTATAGCTAAATTTGATTCATCTGGTAATTTATTATGGAGTAAAACTTGGGGTGGAGTGAATCACGATTATGCAAAAAGTATTACACTTTCACATGACGGCGGATATGTAATTGCCGGAGCTTCAAGAAACTATGGTGCAGGCGGTTACGATGCTTTTATAACTAAATTTGATTCAGCTGGTAATTTCTCTTGGAATAAGACCTGGGGTGGAACGGGCAGTGATGAGATAAGTTCAATTGTCAAAACATCCGATAACGGTTTTATAGCCACTGGTTACACTGGTAGTTATGGAGTTAATACTGACACTTTTTTGATAAAATTTGATTCAGCTGGAAATTTCTCTTGGAATAAGACCTGGGGTGGAGCTGATGGCGATTATGCAAAATCCATCATTCAAACATTAGATAATGGCTATGTTGTTACAGGTCATAGTTATAGCTTTGGCTCTGAAAATTCTAACGGATTCTTAGCAAAATTCGATTCATTAGGCGATCTAACTTGGGACAAAGCATGGGGCGGCAATGATGAATATGGCGCTCAATCAATCATACAAACAGCTACTGGCGATTACGTCGTCGGTGGAGATACATACGCAATTAACGCGAGTAACTCTGATTCGTACCTGGTAAAATTTGACAATACAGGTAATATTATATGGAATCAAACATGGGGTGGCGATCAATTTGATTACATCATTGACGTAGTTGAGCTATCAGAAGGCGGCTACGCCACTACAGGGCATACTAATAGCTATGATGCTGAAGCTACTGACGTATTATTATCCAAATATAGACCCGATGGAATGATAACGAAGTGCGTAAGCCCGATGTGTCAAAATCCAAATGTATCTTCAATAACACCAGGAGCTGCCGTTACAACACCTAGCGCATCAGTGACGGCACCGACTGTCCCAATTTCATCTCCAAGTGTAAGTATCACCACACCTACAGCCACAAATTCAATTATTGTAGCGCCGTTTTAGATTATTCAAAGCCAAAGTGGTAACTATGGACTTTATTGAGTGAAAGTGCTATAATAGATTGATAAACAATCAATGTTGGGAGGCCTAAAAAGCCGCTATTACCACAGAAAGGATTAATTAAATATGGCTAAAAAAGCCGATTTACTAATCGTTGCAGAAGAATTAAAACTTGCTGTAACAGACGCAAATACTATCGCCGAGATCGAAGCAGCTATTGCAGGTGCTAAAGATTCAGTTGAAGAAGTAGTTGCAGAAAAAGAAGTTAAACTTGCTAAATCAGGCAAGCGAAGCGAAAAAGCACTCAAAGAAGTTGTTGAAAAAATCGCTAAAGAAGAACGCAAAGAACACGGCGACACTACAGCTCAAGGTGACGCTGAAGCTAACCAAACAAAAGGTCCAAAGCCTGTTACTCGTCCACGTCTAATCCGCCGTGGTAAAGCTTACCAAAAAGCAGCTGCACTAGTTGAAAAAGGTAAAGTATACAGCCTTGCTGACGCTATGGAACTAGTTTCAACAACTAGCCCATCAAAGTTCGACGCTAGCGTTGAAATTCACGTTCGCCTAGGTGTTGATCCACGCCAAGCCGACCAAAACATCCGCACAACAGTAAGCCTACCAAACGGTACAGGCAAAAAAATTACCGTTGCTGTATTCGCTCCAGAAGCTGATCACGCTGCAGCAAAAACTGCTGGCGCTGACATCATCGGTGACGAAGAATTCCTAAAGCAACTTGATAAAAACGAACTTAACTTTGACGTTTTGATCACCACTCCACAATACATGCCAAAACTTGGTAAGTATGCCCGCGCACTTGGTCCACGCGGTTTGATGCCAAACCCAAAGAGCGGATCTGTTGCAGTTAACGTTGCAAAAGCTGTAACTGAAGCTAAAGCTGGTAAGGTTGAATACCGCGTTGACAAACAGTCAATCGTTCACCTAAGCATTGGTAAAGTATCATTTGGTACAAAGAAGCTACAAGAAAACGCAAACGCATTCTTTGAAAGCTTGAAGGCTCAAAAACCATCAAGCATCAAGGGCGCTTATGTTAAATCAGTTTCTACTGCAACGACTCAAGGTCCAAGCATCAAGATTGAAAGCAACTTAATCTAGTTCAAGCAATCATAAATCAGGGCAGCCTATATTGGCTGCTCTTTTTTATTAAAACATCGTGTGATATTATTACGTTAATAAATTTGTGTTTTTGGGGTGAAGAAGAAGGGTTTTTATGAGTGTTTACAGTAATACCGAAATTTTCGAAGCAATTGCCGATGGGCGGATAGTCAGCGTTCCTTTTAATGAAAAAAATGTCGCCGAGGCGAGCTTGGATTTCACGCTCGGTCATTATTATTACAAACAAGAACCCGATGCAGATTCTCGCGTCTATAATCCCTTCGATCAAGAGGACGTAAAACGCTATTTCAAAGGCCCACTACAGGCAACCCCACATGCTGTTTGGTGTAAGGAAAATAACCACCCATTATTTAAAAACATACCTGCCGATCATCCAATCATAGTCCTGCATCCACGCGAACGAATTTTAGCTCACACTCATGAATTCATCGGAATCAGGTCACATGGTGGCGCCTGTGAAGTTAAATCACGAAGTAGCTGGGGCCGTAATGGCGTGGCGATTTGTTTTGACGCAGGCTGGGTTGACCCAGGTTATATTAATCGCATTACACTTGAAATCTATAACTTGAACGAACATGAATCGGTCGTTCTGCCAGTCGGTGAACGCATTGGTCAATTTATTTTCCACAAAACTGGCCCAATCGAAGGCGACTATAGTAATGGGCGCGATGGATTCAGCGGCAAATATCAACACACCAGTGACATCGATGAACTAATCAGAACATGGTCACCAGAATGGTTGTTGCCAAAGGCCTATAAAGATAAACGAATAATGCCAGTAGCAATCCCTGGATTAAGCAAAGGAATTAAATAATGTCTGAAAAAATCGGAAAATACGTTGTTATCGAGGGTCATGACGGAACTGGCAAATCAACGCAAGTTGAAAATTTAAGAAGTCGGCTCTTGTCAGAACATGGCATTGAATCAGTAGAATTTCATGAACCAGGTGGCAATGAAGTTGCGGACGAGATTCGAAAAATCATCAAAAATGGCAATCTGGAAAAAGACGGCATAACTAATTTATTACTATTTACCGCTTCTAGGCGTGAATTATGGAATCAAACCGCAACACCCGCACTAAAGATGGGTAAGTGGGTGATTGCCGCCAGAAGCTGGCTATCATCTGTCGCATATCAAGGCTATGGCGAAGGTGTTGATTTGGATTTGATTGAATTATTCACAGAGAAATCAACGTCAAACGAATATATGCATCCCGATTACGAATTCATCCTGGATCTGGACGACGAAAAAGAACGCGTCGCTCGCATCGGCAATCGTGGCGAACTAGAAGTAAAAGATGCTTTTGAATCCAGGGAACAAGAATTTCAGGACAAAGTTCGCGAAGGTTATTTGAAAGTTGCACATGATCGCAACATCCCAATATTGTCTGCATCAAGAACCGTTGCGGAAGTATCAGAAGATATTTATTCAAGATTAGATTTTAATAAATAAACACTAGTTTAATGTAATATATTTTACTATTGCTCAATATTATTTCATATGACATACTAAAAAACGAGTCGTCAAAGACTTGTACTTTAGTATTCCTGCTTGATCTTGTCTACAGACAAGTTTACATACACACCCACTACCTATAAGGAGGATGCTATGAAACAATATCTGAAAATGCTGCAAAAGATCATGGACGAAGGTTATTTCACTGGCGACAGAACTGGCGTTGGAACACAAGCTCTGCCCGGCCATCACTATCAAATCAAGATGGAGATGGATGACGACGGGACAATTCACAATTTCCCGATGCTGACAACCAAAAAAATCTTTTTGCGTGGCGCTTTCGAAGAATTGATGTGGAAGCTGCGCGGCGAAACAAATATTGCCAGCCTTGTCGAAAAAGGAGTTCACATCTGGTCGGAATGGCCGTTCAAAAAATGGCTCCAGGCGACTGGCGAAATCAACAACTTCGAGTGGTATGTTGACGATGCAAAATCGGCCTATACCGAGGAATGGAAAAGCCGTCTGCACGAATTCGAGCAAATGGTCATCAATGATCCGAGCAACCGACATTGGGGCGATTTGGGCCCGACGTACGGACATCACATGCGCAACTTTGGCCAAGTTCTTTCCGGCGAAGAAGTTATCACGCCCGGTATCGACCAGCTGAATCAAGTCATCAATGCTATCCGCAACAATCCGTCGGATCGTCGCATCATTATGTCGCTTTGGAACCCGCACGACAACAAAAACACCTTATTGCCGCCATGCCCGTGCTTTTATCAATTTTTTGCAAACCAAGAAGGGTATCTGCATCTGAACGTTTATCAGCGCAGTTGCGATTCGTTTTTGGGCGTTCCCTTCAATGATTCGCAAGATGCATTGATGTTGATTCTGTTGGCAAAGATCACTGGCCGCAAACCCGGCAGCTTCAATCATACCTTTGGCGATGTTCACATCTATAACAATCATCGCAAACAGGTCGAAAAGCAACTGGGCCGTGAGCCTGGCGCATTGCCGTCCATCAGGATCAACAGAGAAACCGACAACATTCATGATTTCATCTGGGATGACGTCGAGATCATCGGTTACGACCCGCAACCTGGCATCAAAGCACCAGTTGCAGTATAACCAAAACCCCGCCAAATCGGCGGGGTATTTTTTACATTAACATTATTTGCAATATTATGACAAAAGTGGTATAATAATAAGATAAGGTTATTTACGTTCGTAAGTAACAAAACTAATCGGATAGATGTTTTTTTCACCAGCTGGGATTGATTTGCGGTCTTTTTCTTGCCAAGAATCATCAAGAGCAGGGAAGTGAGTATCAGCATTTTCGAAGGTATGATCAACTTCAGTCGCATAAATTCGCTCAACATCAGCCAGCGCTTGACGGTAAATTTCGCCGCCGCCAATTACAAAAACTTCTTCTTTACCATCAGCCAACATGAAAGCATCATCAAGAGTATGTGCGACTTCAACATTTGGAATATCAACTGATTCGGCGCTAGTTAGAACAATATTTTGACGTCCAGGCAGGGCAATTCCAATTGACTCAAGAGTTTTGCGACCCATAATAATAGCTGCATTCATCGTAGTTTCACGGAAAAACTTCAAGTCAGCCGACATATCTTTCTTTTCCCAAAGCAAATCACCATTTGCGCCAATCGCGCGGTTTTCATCATAAGCAACTATCATATTTATCATTATTAATATTATAACATTTTTATTCTTAAAACACAGAGAAAAACATACACACTCATACTATCTAAAAGTTGACTTTTAATCTTTAATTTGCTACTATTTATCAAGACATTCAAAACCAAAGACAGTAGCCGTATAGCAATATACTTAATCCGCTACCGAGGAATTTGTATCATACTTATTCTAATTTTGTCTTTGGCAGTGTGACGCCAGATTTTTTCATGGTAGACACAACTGTCGGAACATTTACAATCAGGCCGAAAGTAAATAATAAAACAATCAAAGAAAGGTTTTTATGGCAATTTCACGCGATAAAAAGAATACTTTGGTTGCAGAATTAACTGAGCTATTCGCTTCTGCAAAAGCTACTGCTGGTGCATCTTACACCACTTTAACTGTTGCTGAGCTACAAGAACTACGCAAAAGCGCTCGTGAAAACGGCGTGACAATCAAGGTTGCAAAAAACCGACTTGTCCGCGTAGCTCTATCACAAAATGACAAATTCAAAGCTGCTGACACTAGCTTACTAACAGGCCAACTAGTTTATGCCTTTTCAGACACAGACGAAGTTGCACCTGCCCAAGTTCTTGCTAAATTTGCAAAGAAAAACCCTGCGCTACAATTAGTTGCTGGTTTTGACGGCAATGGCGCATCACTTGATACAGCTACTGTCAACGCTCTTGCGAACCTACCAACCAAGGATCAACTCCGCGGACAATTGGTCAGTGTTATCGCAGCTCCACTTACCGGATTCCTTGGCGTCGCAAATGGCGCTCAACGTGGATTCGCGCAAGTGTTGTCACAACGTGCTGAAGCTCTTTAATTTTGTAATCATACAATAACAAACCCCATTAAAGGTTCGAGCCATTTCTGTTCAATACAGCGACACGCCAAGAATTTCACGAATTAGCGATGTAAATTCTTGGGTTCTTGCAGGTATTATCCAGAAAGACTCCAAACCTTTAACTCGGCGTAGTTAACAATAAAACTCAGAAAGGTTAAATACCTTTTCGAGCAGAACATACGAGAGCCCAAGACATTACATCGCTAATTCGTGAATGTCTTGGCGCGGAGTCGTTCTGTGAGAAAACGGTATTTAAACTTTCGCAATAATCAATCATAGGAGAAATATCATGGCTGAAGAAATCAAGCTATCTGCTGCTCAAAGCAAAATCGTTGATGAACTCAACAAACTAAGTGCATTAGAACTATCACAAATCGTTAAACACCTAGAAAACGAATGGGGCGTAAGCGCTGCCGCTCCAGCTGTAGCTGTTGCTGCTGTTGCTGCTGAAGCTGCACCTGCTGCTGACGCAAAAACAGAATTCACAATCAAGCTAAGCGACGCTGGTGCTCAAAAAGTAGCAGTCATCAAAGCTGTTAAAGAAATCACTAGCCTAGGTCTTGGTGAAGCTAAAGCTCTTGTAGACAACGCTCCATCAACAATCAAAGAAAAAGCTACAAAAGAAGAAGCTGAAGCTGCTAAGAAATCTCTAGAAGAAGCTGGCGCAACAGTAGAACTAGCTTAGTTCTAAATTAACTATTCGGCCTTGATAGTAAAACTTTAATACCACCGTCATAAAAAGCGGTGGTATTTTTGTTGACTAAAAATACAACAATATTACGCCCACCACTTAAAACTGTGTGGAAAAGAAAATTTTATAATCTGTTAGCAAATACCACGTGGCATATTACAAAAATACAATAGTGTTAAAAAAGCAACGTAATACTATTGCAATCAATTAATTATTGATATAAAATCACGGGCTTATTGACTTTTATTTACATTATTGATATATATAAGGGTAATACCACTACAAAAATAGACAAAGGAAATTGCGAGTTACAATGTCTGAATTACCAGAAAAACAAGTAAAACGTCTGCACAGCCTTATTCAAGAGGCAGAGACAAACTTGGCTGCGGCAAAGGAGCTTTTAATTAGCATTATAGGCGACGATGGCACAGCTATTGCACCACAAAAAACAGCATCAAGCGAAGATATTCGCGGTAAAGTAATCGAAGGCGTCTTTGACGGTCAAAAAATGGCTGGACCTGACGGCAAAGAATACCCAGTACCAACAAATTACGCTAGCAAATCAAAATTGGTTGAAGGCGATATCCTTAAGCTAACAATTACTGATGACGGCAGCTTTATTTACAAGCAAATCGGACCAGTTGAACGCCGCCAAGTTATTGGTACGCTCGTTCAGCACGACGGCGCATATTATGTTGAAGCAAACGGTCACGAATACCGAATCTTGCTTGCCAGTGTAACTTACTTCCGTATTGAACTCGGTTCACAAGTAACGGTAATAGTGCCAGCTGACAACCCAACCGCCGTCTGGGCAGCAGTCGAAGCCGCGCTTTAATTCACTAAGGTATCAAAAAACTCGCATAATATGCGAGTTTTTTATTGCGAACCGACAAGCAAAAGCGCTATAATACCTTCATCACAGAGGTGTGAGTAAAACAAAAAATTATAGGAGATAAAAACATGGCGAAGCTACATTTTAAGTATGGCGCAATGAATTGCGGCAAGACAGATACATTAATCAAGGCGGCTTATAACTATACCGAAAATGGTCTCAAAATTGCCGTCATTAAACCAAGTATCGACACCAAAGGTGGACAGACTATAGTAACCAGACGTGGCGATTCACGAGTTGTTGATATTTTAATTACACCTGATGCAAATATTCAAACAGAGTTACGCAAATTCATGGCAAAAAATAAGCTCGAAAAGCTTGACTGTATTTTGGTCGATGAAGCGCAAATGCTAACAAAAGAACATGTTGATCAACTGTTCGATATCGCAAAAGTTGATGATATTTCGGTTATTACCTACGGCCTAAAGACTGACTTTCGCACCGAAATGTTCCCAGGTAGCAAAAGACTACTAGAGCTTGCTGATAATATCGAAAAAATGCCTACAATGTGTAAATGCGGATCACAAGCTGAATTTAACTGCCGAAAAGTAGCTGGCGAGTTTGTCTTTACTGGCGAACAAATCGCAATTGACGGCGACGGCGACATTACATATCAGTCGCTTTGCGGCAATTGCTATAACAAAGCAAAAAACCACAACAAAAAATAATTACAACGAGCGTATACTATAGAGAGATAGAGGGGAAATAAGTGGCGAAAGCGTTATATCGTAAATACCGCAGTAAAGCGCTGGGCGAAGTAATTGGCCAAAAGCACATTACTGATATTCTAGAGCAGGCCTTAAAAGTCGGCCGTATTTCGCACGCATATTTGTTCACGGGCCCCAGAGGAGTCGGCAAGACGTCTATAGCACGAATCTTGGCGCACGAAATCAATAAATTGCCTTATAATGAAGAGTCTGTAAACTTGGACATTATCGAAATCGATGCCGCCAGCAATAACGGAGTCGAAGATGTCAGGGATTTGCGTGAAAAAGTCCAAATCGCCCCAGTTTCGGCCAGTCGCAAAATCTATATAATTGACGAAGTCCACATGCTTTCAAAAGCCGCTTTTAATGCCCTGTTAAAAACCCTAGAAGAACCACCAGAACACGTTGTTTTTATCCTTGCAACAACTAATATAGAAAAGTTGCCCGCAACAATCATCAGCCGCACTCAACGATTTGCGTTTCGTCCAATTAGCATCGATGACATAATTAAACATTTGGCTTATATCGCCAAAGAAGAATCGATAGATATTTCCAGTGATGCACTTCGATTAATTGCACTACGTGGCGACGGCAGCTTCCGTGACAGTATCAGCCTACTCGACCAATTATCTTCGTTAATAGATGACAAACAAGCAAAAATAACCGACAAAATGATCGAAGATGTATTAGGTCTTGCGCCATCCGAACTGATTGATCAAATAGTCCAAGCAGTTGAAATTCATGATTTGGAAGCTATCGTAAAACTACTCGATGATGCCGAAAATAACGGCGTAGATAGCAAAATTATAGTTGATCAATTATTAATCAGCCTGCGGTCAAAACTAGCCGAAAAACCACATTTATTGTCACTTTTTGATTCGCTACAAGACGTAAATAAAAGCCCACGACCAGAAATGAAACTACTAAGCACACTCGGACTAGCGGCGGTCGGTAAAAAGACTTCAAAAACTGTAGCACTAGCCACGCCAGTTCTAGAAATATCAGCATCAGTTGAAGAATTAAAGCGTCAAACACGCAAACATACTCCAAAAATTCAGACCAAACCTAGCGCCAAGCACACCCCAGATCTAGCGCCTACACCAACAGTAGCGCCTCCCGAAGAACCAATCGTGCGCGGCGAAGCTAAGCCTTTCGATTGGAATGCGCTGATTGATTATTCTCGCAAAAACTACGTAGCGTTATTTAGCGTTTTGTCAAAATGTAGTCACGAATTAAATGGCGATGTTTTGACGCTGTATACTATGAATAAATTCTATAAAAAGAAGCTAGACGATGCCAAATATAGTCCGATGGTTGCAAAATGTTTGCATGCAATTGGCGTTTATGATGTTTCCGTCGAGACAATTCCAACTCCACCGCCATTAAAGGATAGCCAAGCTGCCGCAGTAGCTGCTATTATGGGTGGAGGACAAGAGGTTAGTGTAGAGATTTAATTATGCCAAAAAAAGAAGTTGCTGTAGGAAAAATTCCACCCCAGAGTATTGACGCCGAGAAAAGCTTGCTCGGTGCAGTTTTGATTGACGAAGAAACATTGGCGGATATTTCCGAACACGTTACGCCCAAAGATTTCTACGAAAAACGACATTCGATTATCTATGCCGGCATGATACATTTGTACGAAAAACACCAACCAGTCGACCTTTTGACGCTTTCTGATGAACTAAAAAAACGCAATGAACTAGAAGTTATTGGCGGTTCAGCATACCTGACCGAACTAACAAATTATGTGCCTACCGCAGCACATGCCGAAGCTTATGCACAAATGGTCGCCCAAAAAGCTATTCGCCGACGTTTAATTAAAGCTAGTGGCGAAATATCTGAAATGAGCTACGACGAAACGACTTCGACCGAGCAATTGCTTGGAATGGCCGAATCTGAATTATTTTCTGTTAGCGACCAATCTCTCAAACAAGACTTAACCAGCATCGAAACAATCTTGACCGACAGTTTCGACCGCATGGAAGAACTACACCGCAATAAAGGCGCTCTTCGCGGCGTACGAACTGGTTATCAAGATCTAGACCACATGACAGCTGGATTACAGCGCAGCGACCTTATCATCCTTGCGGCTCGTCCTGCGATGGGTAAGACGACTTTGGTTACAAACCTGGCCTATAACGTCGCAACAGTTGCCAAGCAAGCCGTTCTGTTCTTCAGCCTCGAGATGAGTAAAGAACAGTTGGTTGACCGTATGTTGGCTGATGCATCAGGAGTTGATGCCTGGAATATTCGTACAGGTAATTTATCAGATGACGACTTTTCAAAATTATCTGATGCCATGGGCGAATTAGCCGAAGCGCCAATCTTTATAGATGACACCCCAGGCGTATCTGTACTTGAAATGCGCACCAAGGCCCGCCGCATAGCTCACGAACATCCAATCGGTCTAATTATCATCGACTATTTACAGCTGATGCAGGGGAGCGGCAAACATGATGGCAACCGCGTCCAAGAAGTCAGCGAAATTTCGCGTGGCTTAAAGTTGATCGCCCGCGAATTAAATGTGCCAGTTATTGCATTGTCGCAGCTTTCTCGTTCAGTCGAATCGCGCAGTCCGCAAATTCCACAACTCGCCGACCTTCGTGAATCAGGGTCTATCGAGCAGGATGCCGATATCGTTATGTTTATTTATCGTGAAGCTTACTACAATCCTGAAACCGAACGTGAAAACATCACTGACCTGATTATCGCTAAACACCGTAACGGACCAGTTGGTCGTGTCGAATTATACTTCCATCCAGAACGACTACGATTTATGTCGTTGGATCGAAAACATAACGACTAGTTTGTCGTTATTATGGAAAATGGATCTTGCTACGTGCTATAATCAAAGCAAATATGTTTAAAACAAAAGTTGCAGACCTTTCGATTTATCGTTGGCGCTACAAAATTGGATACGCATTAATCTCGATAGCATTATTAAGCTTGTTTGCTTTTATGGGTCTAAATATTCCTGGTGGAATCTCTACTGCAGAAATGCAATCAGTAATTACAAGTGATAATGCCAATATAAGCAATCTAACGATTGATAATTATCCCTATCATATTCTTCAAAAATTATCTTTGAATATTTTTGGACTTACACTTTTTGGAATAAAACTGCCATCAATCATCTTTGGAATACTTACTATTATTAGCTTGATAGTACTTTTAAGAAAATGGTACAAGCCGAACGTTGGAGTGCTGGCAACATTAATCGCTATCACGACTGGTCAATTTATATTCATATCACAAAACGGAACACCGGATATTATGAACTTATTTTGGCCAGTAATACTGATGACGATCGCAACAATCGCGACCAACAAAGAAACTAAACATCGCAAAACATTCGCAATTTCATTTTGCGTAATCGCAGCACTCAGTCTTTATACGCCACTGACAATTTATAGTATCGCTGCTTTGGTTTGTGCTGTATTATTACATCCACATCTTAGATTCTTACTAAGGAGTATGAGCCGCGCAAAACTAATCATCGGTGCTGTAATTTTTTTGATTATTTCATCGCCAGTATTTATACATGCTTTTGCAAATCCAAGCTATATATTTACACTACTGGGAATACCGAATGGTCAAATCGACATTGCAAAAAATATAAATACCATCATGGATTCGTATTTTAACTTTAGCAATCCAAATGGTAATTTATATATGACTCCAGTTTTTGGACTTGGGTCGGTATTCTTGGCACTAATAGGCATGTATCAAACATTAAAAACTCGAGCTAGCGCAAAGAGTTATATTATCAATCTGTCGATAATTTGTTTAATACCAGCAATTATCTTGAACCCAAGCTATACGCCAATCACGTTTTTGCCACTCGTTATTTTGATTGCAGCTGGAATCAGAAAACTGCTTTCACGCTGGTACGGATTATTCCCACTAAACCCTTACGCTCGAGTTACAGGCCTTATTCCAATTGTGATATTAGTATCTGTTCTGATTATCTCTGGAATAAATCATTACATGCTAACGTATTTATATAATCCAAAACTGGCATCAAATTTCTCAAATGATTTACATCTGATACCGAAAAATACTGATAAAATCGTTGTTACGACAGATGAACTTAGTTTTTATAAAGTCCTAGAAAACCATTCAAAAATCAAAGTTTCAACCGAATATTCTGGCGAAACTTTCCTGACAACTCGCACCGCTAGAACTCAATCAGATAGCTATACGGTATTACAAATCATCACAAATTCAAAAAAAGACAATAGCGATCGATTTTACTCCTACAAAAAGACAACTAATTAAAGTATACTTGTATAAGTAATACTTATAGGAGTGTATATGGCTTTTGACCAATTAAAAATGATTAATCAATTACGCAAGGCTCAAAACGAGCTTAAAAAAGAAATTATTGAAGTTGAAGCAGGTGATGGCGCTGTTGTTGTTCAATTCACTGGTGAATTAAAGATCAAAAAAGTAAAGATCAACGCAGAGCAAGTTGATCTTGATGATATCGAAGAACTTGAACACTGGGTTGAAATTGCCGTTCGCGATGGCCTAGCAAAAGCTCAAGAAATCGCTACTGAAAAAATGAAACCATTAATGGGCGGCCTAGGCAACCTCGGACTTTAAGGTTTAATTTGTCGCAACAACTTCTACCGTCAGCACTACTGGACGTCATCAAAGAATTGGGACGTCTGCCTGGTGTTGGCGCTAGAACGGCAGAGCGATATGCCTATTATCTATTGCGCGCCGACAAACACTTAGCGCGCGAACTATCTGATTCACTCGAACAGTTGCATAGTAAGGTTAAGAGCTGTCCAATAACTTTTGCTTTGATTGATACCGACGAAAATGTTTCGGCGCTATACGACAATCCAGATCGCAATAAAAAAATTGTCGCTGTTGTCGAAGAGCCGCTTGATATTATCTCTATCGAACGCACTGGACAATTTAACGGCACTTATCATGTACTTGGCGGCGCAATTAGTCCAATTGACGGCATTGGACCAGAACAACTTCATATTCCAGAATTATTAGAGCGTATCAAATCAGACGACGTTGAAGAAATTATAATTGCTACTAATGCAAGCGTAGAAGGTGAGTCAACTGCACTATTCTTGCAACGCTATATCAACGAATCTGGGTCAACCGTCAAAATAACACGTCTAGCACGTGGAATTCCAGTTGGCGTTGATTTGGAATATGCTGGACAAATAACATTAGCGCACGCACTAGAAGGGCGAAGGGTATTTTAATGGAAGATGCTAAATTACTAATCGATCAGGCTCATAAAATACTAGTTATCCAAGCAGAAAACCCAGACGGCGACAGCCTAGGCAGCGCCTTGGCACTTGAAGAAATATTATCAGATTACGGCAAGAAAGTTAGTTTATATTGCCCAGTAGAAATTCCAAAATACATGCGTTACATACAAGGTTGGGATAGAGTAGAGAATTACTTCAACTTCGACACTGATTTGATTATTATCGTTGATACGGCCGCCGAAGTATTATTATCCAAAGTCTTGGATATTCCAGGCGCTCGTCACCACCTAGATACCAATCCCGTTCTAGTGATTGATCACCATATTACCGACTCGAATTTAACATTCGAACATGATTTATTATCAGAGAGTGCCATCGCTACCAGCGAAATCATCTATAATTTTGCTACAAAAATGAATTTGCCAATCAACCAACAAGCAGCCGAAAATATGTTGGTTGCAATCATGAGTGACAGTCTTGGATTTAGCATTCAGGGCGTCAATGCCGATACATTCCGAATCGCTAGCGAATTAGTTAAACTTGGCGCTAATTCTTATGAAATCGAGCAGCGCCGTCGCGAATTTATGAAAAAATCTGCTGAAATTTTAGCCTACAAAGGCAAGCTAATCGAAAGAATCGAATATTTCTTGGATGGCAAATTAGCGCTTATTACGATTCCGTTCGACGAAATTCAAGAGTATAGCGATCAATACAATCCAAGTGTGCTAGTTTTGGACGAAATGCGCTTAGTTGAAGGCGTGGAAGTCGGAGTGGCTATCAAAACCTACCCTGACGGTAAATTAACTGGCAAAATTCGCAGTAATTCACCAGTTTCAGCTAATATCGCTGGTTATTTCGGTGGCGGCGGACATGATTATGCAGCTGGATTTCGCGTTTACGAATCAATTGAAAAAGTCATTCCTGAATTACTCGATGCAACCAACAAAGCCCTAAAGGAGATTTAGTATGAGCATAAAACTTCATAATACACCGACTGGCAAACTTGAAGAATTCAAGCCTATTAATGAAAAAGAAATTTTAATATACACCTGCGGACCAACCGTCTATGATAATCCGCATATTGGCAACTGGGCAGCTTATATTTATTGGGATACTCTGGTTAGATTGTTGAAATTTCTGAATTATGACGTCAAGCGAGTTATGAATATTACCGACGTAGGACATTTAGTTAGCGACGGCGATACTGGCGAAGATAAACTCGAAAAAGGTGCAAGACGCGAAAACAAAACCGCTTGGGATATTGCAAAACACTATACTGATGTTGTCATGCAGGGGATTAATCAACTTAATCTGACAACACCTGATTATATGCCAACTGCAACAGGCTATATTAACGAACAAATTGATTTTATTAAAAAGATCAAAGCAAAAGGCGCAACTTATCAAACCAGTGATGGTATTTATTTTGACACTGCAAAGTTTCCGCGTTATGCCGATTTTGCCAAACTTGACCTAGAAAATCTACGGGCTGGAGCTCGAGTGGAATTCAACGATGAAAAGCGTAACCCGAGCGACTTTGCGCTGTGGAAGTTTTCGCCATTAAACGAAAAGCGTGATATGGAATGGGAAACACCCCAAGAGCTGCTCGACATTCAAACTGACGTGCCTGTTATGGGCTTCCCTGGTTGGCATATTGAGTGTTCGGCTATGACCTTTGCATTACTAGGTGAAACTATTGATATACACACTGGCGGAATTGATCATATTCCAGTTCATCACACTAACGAAATTGCTCAGTCTGAGATCGTATCAGGTAAAAAATTTAGCAATTATTGGTTGCATTGTAATTTTATCAAAATCGATGGTGGCAAAATGAGTAAATCACTCGGTAATGTCTATACCCTTGATGATCTGATCGAAAAGAACTATTCTCCAATGGATTTTAGAATGTTAATTTTGCAGGGTAATTATCGAAACGAAGGTAACTTCACATTCGATAATCTGGACGCTGCTCGCAATCGCTTGAATAATTGGCGCAACATTGCCGCATTACGACATCAAGTCCACGGTACGGTTATCAGCGATAAAGAAAAAAATTCCAACGATGACACGCTTTCGATTCGTGCATTATCAATGGCGATTGTCGAAGCTCTGGAAAACGATCTAGGAACCCCAGAAGCATTAAAACTAGTTGACGAGACTTTCACGACAGTTGCAAATACAAAACTAGATAACATCAATAAATCAGCGTTTCTAGAAACACTAGAGAACATCGATCAGCTCCTTGGTTTAAACTTGATCGGCACGACGCCTGATATTAGCGATGATCAAAAAGCCATGATCATTGAACGCCGCAACGTACGCATCAATAAAGATTGGAAAAAATCTGACGAAATTCGCGACGAACTTAAAAAAGCCGGTATCACTTTACGAGATACCGACCAATCTAATGTTATCTGGGAATATAGTAACTAGAGTTTTACGCTAACTTCTTTTTAGATGCTACAGCTTCTTGCTCTTCAATCTTTTTATAACGATGATATTCTTCGGCAAAAACTCGTATACAGCCTGCAATTGGGATTGATATAATTACACCAATTACTCCAAGACAATAGATACCGATTGTAACTGCACTCAAAATTGCTAGAGCCGATAAATCGATTCTCTTTGATTGAATTTGTGGTGCAATATAGTTGTTCTCGATCTGTTGATATACTACCAATACGGCAAAGAACACAAGCGCAGCAGTTGGACTGTTTAATAATAATAGGAGCGATACAATTACTATACCGACAAACTCACCAAACATCGGTATCAATGATAGTACTAACATTATTGCAGCAGCAGGCACTGCAAGGTTAGTAGGAACACTGAACATCAAACTGACCAAGAACACAGTAATTCCAGATACCAATCCTGCTACTGACGATATGGACAATTGACCGACAACATAACCTGTTACGACGCCATACATTCGCTTTAGCATGTTTTTGTGATGGCGCATTTTTGATTTACTTGGATAAATAGACCAAAGTTTTTCGAGCCACGATGGACCTTCAACTAGCATCAAGAAGGCAAGTACAAAGATCAGAACACCATTAGCAATTGCTGACAGTACAGAGCTGATACTCGTAATCAAAATTGAACCAGCACCAGTTGCAAATTGCGATGCACCGTCTTTGAGTGATTTAATCAATTTATCAAATTCAGGCTGTAGGTTATATTTTTCTACAAAACCATTAATACCAGCGTATTGCTGAGTCGCAGAATCAATTAATCCAGGGACGGTCTGAGCGAATTTAACTGATTGTTCAGAGATAGGCGGAACAACCAAGAAGGCTACAATTCCCAAAAATACTACAACTGCAACATAGGCCATGGCCGTACTAAGTACACGACTTTTACTTGGCAAAATATTTGCTAACATACTGACTGGTGGATTGAGTGCTATCGCAAAGAACAATGCAGCCCCTAAAATTATAATCGCCGACCGGGCGCTATAAATAGCCAACGCAGCAAGAGCGAAGCCAATAACCACTAACCAAAAACGTACAAAGGTCCTAGTATCTATTTCGATTTTTACATTCATATAATCATTATAACTCACTTTAACTAATTATTTATACTTAAGGCCTATATCTTTAAGCGTTTACCAAGCATGCCTTATTGTATAATAGATATATGAGAATACTAATTATCGAAGACGAGCACAAAATAGCACAAGCCGTCAAAAAGGCGCTGGAGCGAGACAACTACGCTGTCGATATTTGTTATGATGGCGATGATGGCTACGCAATGGCAACAACCGAACCTTACGACCTGGCGATTATTGACCGTATGATTCCTGGTGAATACGATGGCATTGGAATAATCAAAGCTATGCGTGAACAAAAAATTCACACACCAGTTTTAATCTTGACCGCAAAAGGCACAATCGCCGACAGAACAACTGGACTTGATTCAGGCGCAGATGATTACCTAATCAAACCATTTGCACTCGAGGAATTACTTGCCCGCGTGCGTGCATTATTACGCCGTCCTATCGAAGTTCAACAAACTATTTTGACTGCCGATGATTTGTCGTTAAATACAGTTACCTATGAAGTCAAACGAGCTGGTGTTGATATCAAACTAAGCGGCAAAGAATTTGCACTACTTGAATTTTTATTACGAAACCAAGGCCGTCCACACAGCAAAGATTCAATTATCAGTCACGTCTGGAATTACGATTCTGATATCTTACCTAATACAGTCGAAGTATATATGAAATACTTGCGCCAAAAAATGGATGAACCATTCGAAAAGCAACTGATTCAAACTGTCCGCGGATTTGGCTACAAAATAGATACAAAGAACCAATAATGCTCAAAAACGTTTTTAAATCAGCTACTACAAAGTTAACAAGCTGGTATTTGGCGATGTTTATGCTGCTTAGCATTTCTTTCAGTATGGTCATTTATCAGATGGCGTCGGGTGAGATTCATTCAAGACTCGAACATTTCAGGTCAAGCGTACAGGGAATGCCTGTTTATGCTAATGCTATGCCTAATAAAGCTCTTGAACTAAAAATACTCGAAACCGAAGTTGAAGCAGCTGACAATCTTTCGATGCAACTATTTTATATAAATATCCTAGTGCTATTTTTTGGTGGACTTGCCAGTTATTATTTGGCAAGATATTCGCTAAAACCTATCGAAAAAGCCCATGACGCGCAATCTAGGTTTACTAGTGATGCCAGTCACGAACTTCGTACGCCACTTGCGGTTATGAAAACTGAGCTCGAGGTTGCGTTGAGCGACGAAAAAGCAACCGTTAGTGATCTGCGCGAAACGCTCATGAGCAACCTAGAAGAAGTCGATAAACTATCTAAACTCTCAGAGATGTTGTTAAACCTTTCTCAACTAGACAACATTAAGCTCAAGATAGAACCCGTAAATCTAACGAAAGTCACAGAATTTGTAGTTAAGGATTTTCGATCAATTTCAAACAGAATTAAATTAGAAACCAAAAAACAACCCTTGGCTTGCGCTAATGAAATGGCGATAATCGACCTTATTAAAATCCTAATAGACAACGCAGTTAAATATAGCCCAAAGGATTCAATAATACATATCAAAGTATTTGCCGACAAAGAAATGGCTCGTTTTGAAATAACAAACAGTGGACGAGGTATTGAACCGAATAAACTACCTCATATTTTCGATCGTTTTTACCGTGCCGATTCAGCGCGAACTAACGGTCACAAAAACGGCTACGGGCTCGGGTTAGCACTTGCAAAAAATATTATAGAAATGCATAACGGCGAATTATCAGTAACTAGCGAATTGAATAATGAAACGACTTTCAGTTTTGGACTACCGCTTAAAAAAACCACTAAACAAAAAAGTGCCCTAAAGCAGTAAAAAATCTTTAATTTACTTTGCAAATTATACAAAAGTCAAAATATTACAATTATAAACAAAATTCACAATACAGATATGCAGTTAAAAATAATTGAATTGATTAATAGTAAAGTTACAATTTAGACATTGATTTTTCTCTGTCTCTTAGGCGTTGGCCGGCACTGCCGGCCATTTGCCATTGTAAAACTGCTGTCGCAATAATTAGCAACAATATTGGCCAAGCATTTTGCCAAGTCGGCATCGTGAAGTCAAAGAATTCACGCAACAAACTGATTCCAAAACTCGATGCAGCCACTAATGCAACCATCGATATATATAAAATTCTGGCAAATTGCGCTTTTTTGGTATTTTTAACGTCAAACATCCTAGGAACCAAAAATACTAAATAGACACCAAAGAAAGTTGCAATCAAAACTACAGTTGTTGAAACACCCATTCTATCACCAGGGTGCATAGCATTTAACATCGCAAAGGCAGTCGTTACAACTATTCCCGACAACGCCGCGATAGGAGCAACAGCTAGCAAAGTATCACGCCAATAAAACTTCGGCGATACATGACGACGTGGCGACGGCGGGAACATCGTCCACATAATTGTCGGCATCGTCACCAAAAACATATTCAAAAAAGTAATATGACGTGGACCGAAAGGATAAACTATTCCGAGCGCAAGAGTTGATAACAGCAAAACAACTCCGTATATAATCTTGTGAAAGAATAGGGCAGAAATCATCTCGATTGCTTGCATAATACGATTACCAAGTTTCATGCCAACTGGTAACGAATTAAATGAATTATCCAACAAAATTATATCCGCAACCCGCCTTGTTGCCGTAGCGCCAGCATACATCGAAACACCCAGGTCTGACTTTTTGATTGCTAGTGCGTCGTTCACCCCATCACCAACCATACCTGTAAATTTGCCTTCTTCTTTGAAAGTCGAAATAATTCGCTCTTTTTGTTCGGGCAAGACTCGCGCAAAAATCGTCGTTTCGCGAACAGTCATTGCAAATTCATCATCACTAAGTTCGGCAAGTTCAGCGCCAGTAATAACTCTATCCGCATGACGTATACCCGCGCTTTCGGCAATATAGCGAACCGTTGCTGGATTGTCGCCACTAATCACGCGCATACTGACATTGTTGCGCTGCAGATAATTTATCGTTTCCTTAACGCCATCCCGAAGCTCGTTTGTTAGCATCGCAATACCAGCAACTTGACCAGATTTTTTATCAATCTTGAGCAATGGCGTTTTGTGATCGTCAAAAAACGCAACCATCAAGACGCGTTTACCTTCGCCAGCAAGCAGGTTGATATATTGTTTTCTCTCGATTGACAGTGGAGCAAGCGCTTCGACAAATTCAGGCGCACCAGCAAAAACTGTGTAAGTTTTTTTTGCGAAGTTTACACGCAAGCCACTCATTTTACGAGCAGATGAAAAAGGCAAAATATCCAGAACTTCATATTTTTTATCAGTGTATAATTCGCTTATTAATGTTTCGCCAGTGCTATTGCCGCCACTAGTTTCTTTCATCAATATTCCAGTCAAGTCGGATAACAACTGATGGTCAACGTCGAACGACTCTAGTTTGTCGAAAATAATTTTATCGCTAGTGAGCGTTCCTGTTTTATCTACGCAGAGCACTTCCAGCAGCGCCATAGCTTCGATGGCTGACATTTTCTGCGGCAGCACTTGCGCTTGTGCTAGTCGTACCGATCCATAGGCAAGTAGCAACGAGCTACCCAACAACAGACCTTCTGGAACGACCGTTACGGCCGCTGATGTAATAGTTTTAAATATCAATACAGCGTCCTGACCACCAAAGTAATAAACAATAAATATCAACGACGCTAGTACTAGCGCACCAAAGGTCAGGAAGGTAATAGCTGTATTTATTGATTTTTGCAAAGGCGTTAGTTCAGGAGTGTAACGCTTCAAGGTTGCCGTAATTTTACCCATTTTAGTTTCAGCCCCAACAGCCGTAACAATCATTTTTGCAGAACCAGCAACGACAGCACTGGCTGCTAGAACTTCGTCATGAATAGCTTTGATAACTGGCACAGATTCACCGGTCAAAATACTTTCATCGATCTCTAATCCATCACTTTTAACGAGTTTTCCATCGGCTGGAACTTCGTCGCCAAGTTGTAATCTGATAACATCACCGACAAGTAATTGGTCGAACATAACCATTTCAATCTCACCATCAGGCAGCATACGACAAGCTTTTGGCGCGTTCATTAATTCTAGTTTTTTCAGTGCATTACGCGCTCGAACTTCCTGAATAATCGCAATAGTCGAGTTTACTAATATAACTACCGATACAAAATAAGCATCCCGATATTCTTTTAATAAAAGCAAAATAACTGCCAAAATCGCAATAGCAATTACGATTGGCGATCCCAAATTTCGACGCAAAATTACTAATAGTTCTTTCATAACCTTCTTATACTATACGTTTAAAATACACAAAAAGCCATATTCACAACATGCTCACTTTTTAAGCATTGATTCAGGCGCTCGGTCCATAATTGATATTGTCAATAAAGACATAAGGAGGATTCAAAAATGAACACCACTCTTATCGACAAGACAATTCTGCTTAGCAAAAAAGGCATGAAAGAACTGAAGAAGAAAATCGCGCAACTCAGTCACGACCGTAGTCGAACATTACAAACTTTGCGTGAACTTGATAAATCATTCGGCCATGAAGAACGCCTAGAGCGCATCGAAAAGCTTTCAGTGCTCGAGGGAATCGAATCAGAACTTGCTGATAAAAAAATGATACTTGAAAACGCTCAAATTTTACCAACTGAAAGGACCAGATTGCAAGTTGCGATTGGTTCAGTCGTTGATTTAATCGACAAACACGGACATCTGTTCCGCTACACAATCGTTGATAGTATCGAAGCCGACCCGAGCGATGGACGCATTTCAACACTTAGCCCGCTTGGCAAAAACTTGATCGGCAAAACCGTCACAGAAACCGTCAAATGGGGAAGTGGCAATAACTGGTTCAAACTAGTTCGCATAATATAAACTTTAATAAATCAAAAAACCGCCGACTGTAATACGTCGGCGGTTTTATATTTTTTTGTTTTTAAGAATTTATACTGAGTAAGGTCCAATTGCCGCTTTTGTTGTAGCTCTTTAGGCAATATTCTGAGCTGCCGTCTGTCAGCGTCAGAATCTCAACAATTTTACCACCGCTCTTAACTAAACAGCGAAGTCCAGTATCGATAAAATCATAGGTTGATCCACGGAATTCAATTCGCTTTGGGTAAGATTCAAGGTTCTTTCGAAAACCCAAAGATGTAACAAATACAGGTTCGTTAATAGCAATTTTTTTCATAAAACACATCTCCTTATTGGTTGAAAGTTAATACAAATGAACAAAAACCGACGGTTCTTTACAGATGTCAGTTCGCGGATTTGTTCGCTAATTAGCGAGAAGTTTAACAAGAAAGGATCAAAAATACCGCTCGGATTATTTAATCTTTTTACCCTAAAACTTAAATTTGTATCGTCTTTCAGCGCCCTAAATAGGGATGATGACGTTATGATTGGCTTTATAAGCCTGTAAGTGAAAAGGTATTACCAGTACTCACATGACTGCTTATATTATAGCGCGTGCCATACTGATGACGTCAACAGTAGTTTGTAGTTCTTTTTACCATTTCGTTTTTGTTTACTTGATAACATAAATGGGTGTATAATACAATCACAATTTGGTTATGTTAAAACAAAAATATGAAGATAAAACACTGGTTTATACCGACAAAACAAAATAAATTCCATCCGCATATCTTACGCACAACGGGAATGGTTGTTATTTTGATTGTTTTAGCCATTATTCCACCGCTATATAATGTAATTTCCGTCGGCCAAACACAGGTACTCGGCTATGCAATCGACGTGAACGTAACTGATGTCTTTACCATATCTAATCAAGAACGAACTAATGCTGGATTAGCGCCCTTGAGCGCAAATAGCGCCCTTGCAAGCGCCGCAACAGCCAAAGCTAACCATATGTTTGCCAATGATTATTGGGCCCATGTCGCGCCCGATGGAACGACACCGTGGAGTTTTATTGCTGCCAGTGGCTATGATTACAAAACAGCTGGTGAAAATCTTGCCAAAGGTTTCAGTACATCTAGCGGCGTTGTAGCTGGCTGGATGGGCAGCACCACACACCGCGCAAACGTTCTTAACGCTGATTATAAAGACGTCGGCTATGCTGTCGTTAACGGGGTTTTACTTGGTAGCGAAACCACCTTAGTGGTTGCAATGTATGGCCTGCAACCAACCCAAGCCGTCGCAACAACAGCTCCAGTTACCACTCCAAGCCAGCCAGCAGCTACAACTCAAACAACTAATCAACCCGAGACGTCAACTAGCAATTCACAGACAACTCCAACTGCTCAAGAACCAGTCGTAGTATCCGATGTAAAGCAAGAACCTGTCGCAACAACTCAACCAGAAAGCAAAAAAATCACAGTGGATCAAACAAATCCAACTACAACCGACACATCCAAAATAATTGCCAAAGGTGACGTAGCTGGAACATTTATCACAGTACCGATCAGAGCATATAATTCGCTCAATTGGGGCCAAAAAGCATCGTTACTAATAGCGTCGACAATGATTCTGCTCTTTGTCATGAAACATACAATGATTTGGCGTCAACAAAAACGCGGCTTACATAACATTTGGCTCAGAGCTCATCCGATAGGGCAAGCTATTGTACTTGGAGTTTCAATAATCGTCATCATAGGCAATAGTATAGGAGTTGTTTTATGAGAAAAATCCATCATAAATCACTCAAAATTCACACGATCTTTAATTCTATAAT